>NZ_JBEOWS010000159.1:0-20848 GCF_040296125.1 Streptomyces sp. NPDC002265
CCCGACGGCGGCGGCGCACCCGGGCACTCAGGCGGGGCGCACCTTGGCCGCCGCCTTGCGGGCGGCCACCAGCACCGGGTCCCACACCGGGGAGAAGGGCGGCGCGTACCCCAGGTCCAGGGCCGTCATCTGCTCCACCGTCAGGCCGGCCGTGAGGGCCACCGCGGCGATGTCGACCCGCTTCGCCGCGCCCTCCCGGCCGACGATCTGCACCCCGAGCAGCCGTCCCGTACGGCGCTCGGCGAGCATCTTCACCGTCATGAGCGAGGCACCCGGGTAGTAGCCCGCCCGGCTCGTCGACTCGATGGTGACCGCCTCGAAGCGCAGCCCGACCCGGTGCGCGTCCTTCTCGCGCAGCCCCGTGCGCGCGATCTCCAGGTCGCAGACCTTGCTCACCGCCGTGCCGACGACGCCGGGGAAGGTGGCGTAGCCGCCGCCCGCGTTGGTGCCGATGACCTGGCCGTGCTTGTTGGCGTGGGTGCCGAGCGCGATGTGCCGCTCCTGTCCCGAGACGAGGTCCAGCACCTCCACGCAGTCGCCGCCCGCCCAGATGTTCTCGTGGCCGCGTACCCGCATCGCCAGGTCGGTCAGCAGACCGTGGTGGCTGCCCAGGGGCAGTCCGGCGGCCCGCGCGAGGGACGTCTCCGGGCGTACCCCGATACCGAGCACGACCACGTCGGCCGGGTACTCCGCGTCCGCGGTGACCACCGCCCGCACCCGCCCGTCGTCGCCGGTGAGCACCTTGGTGACCTCGGCGTCGTTGACCATGGTGATGCCGAGGCCCTCCATCGCCCGGTGCACCAGGCGGCCCATGTCGGGATCCAGCGTCGACATGGGCTCCTTGCTGCGGTTGAGGACCGTCACCCCGTAGCCCCGGTTGATGAGCGCCTCGGCCATCTCCACGCCGATGTAGCCGGCGCCGACGACCACCGCGCGCCGGCCGCGCGTGCCCGCCAGGGTGTCGAGCAGGGCCTGGCCGTCGTCGAGGGTCTGGACCCCGTGCACCCCCGGGGCGTCCATGCCCGGCATCTCCGGCCGCACCGGCCGGGCCCCGGTCGCGATCACGAGTTTGTCGTACGCCGTCCAGGACTCGGCGCCGGTGTCCACGTCACGCGCGCGTACCCGCTGCCCGGCCGTGTCGATCTCCGTGACCTCGGTGCGCATCCGCAGATCGATCGCACGCTCGCGGTGCTCCTCGGGCGTGCGGGCGATCAGTTGGTCGCGTCCGGCGACGTCGCCGCCCACCCAGTAGGGGATGCCGCACGCCGAGTAGGACGAGAAGTGGCCGCGTTCGAAGGCCACGATCTCCAGCTCGTCCGGACCTCTGAGTCGGCGGGCCTGGGACGCCGCGGACATTCCCGCGGCGTCGCCGCCGATCACGACCAGTCGCTCTGCCCGAGGGCTCACACGGCTCATGCTCATACGAACACGCTACGGGCGATGGGCATTTCGGCGCTGCCCGACTTGCCAGTCCGGACCTGCCCGGCCCGACCCGGCGCTGCCCGGCCCGACCCGGCGCTGCCCGGCCCGACCCGGCGCTGCCCGGCCCGACCCGGTGCCGTCCGGCCCGACCCAGCGCTGCCCAGCCCGTTTCGGTCCGGCCCGTTTCGGTCCGGCTCAGTGCCGCCGGCTCAGTGCTGATCGGGTCCGTTCAGGGTCGGCTCGTTGCGGCCGGGTCCGGTCAGGTCCGGTCCGTGCGGTGCGGTCCGGTTCCGGCGCCGGGGCCGGATCAGGCGCAGCCACGCCAGCACCAGCAGCGCCGTCACGGCCACGAACGGCAGGACCGCGCCGAACGCCACCGCGAGCCAGCGCAGCATCGTCACGAACGCTCCCCAGCCGCCCGCGAGCGCGTCCACGAACCCGGGGTCCTCGTCCTTCTTCTCGGGCTTCGGCACCGGCTTCTCGAAGAGGGAGAGCGTGATGGTGGCCATGCTCGTCCGGTCCTTCAGGGACGCCTGCTGGGCCAGCAGCGACTCCAGATCGGCCTCGCGGGAGCTCAGTTCGCCCTCCAGGGTGACCACGTCGGAGAGTTTGCCGGCCCGGTCCATCAGCTCGCGGATACGGGCCACGCTGGCGCGCTGCGACTTGACCCTGCTGTCGACGTCGACGACCTGGTCGGTGACGTCCTGCGCCTTCGCGGTGCGCTCCAGGAGCTTGCCCGTGCCCTCCAGACCGGCGAGGACCTCGTCGTACCGGTCGACCGGCACGCGCAGCACGACCCGGGTGTGCTCGCCGCCGTCCTCGTCCCGGGTGGTGGTCTCGTCGCCGACGTAGCCGCCCGCGTCCTCGGTGGTGGTGCGGGCCTTGTCCAGGGCCTTCGCGGCGTCCTTGACCTGCACGGTCAGCGTGGCGGTGCGGATGATGCGGCTGGTGGACAGAACCGGCGGCGTGCCGGTCTTCGCACTGTCGCTCCGGCCGGCGTCCGCGGCGCCCGCCCGGGCCTCCGCACCGGAGGCCGGCTGCGCCTCGGGCCCGGCCGCCTTGGCGTCGGAACTGCTCGCGGACTTGTCGCCCGCACCCGCGCTGCATCCCGCGAGGGCCACGGCGGAGGCGAGCAGCAACCCGGCCAGAACCCGGGCGGAGCGCCGGGCGGAGCGCCGGGCGGACGGCGGCGCGGAACGCCGTGCGGAGCGTGGGGCGGGATACGGGGCGGGCTGTCGTGCGTGCATGTGGGTCTCCCCCCGGGGTGGTGACGACTGACGCTCCTTCGACGCCGGAGCCTCCCGGGACGTTTGCGGCGGGCGGTCGCGATGCGGTCACGGTCCGGACTCGTCCAGGACACCCGGGGCCCCGCGGGGCTGCCGGAGGGCCCTGAGGGAGTGCCCGAAGGGCCGCGCGGGAGTGCCGAACGGCTCCGAGGGGGTGTCGGAGGGCTCTGAGAGAGTGGGGTCATGAGCGCAACGGATACGGGTACGGGCACGGAGCATGTCGTCGTCGTAGGGGCCGGGATCGCGGGGCTGGCCGCCGCCCACCGGCTGCTGGAGCGCGGGGCGCGCGTGACCGTGCTGGAGGCGTCCGGCCGGGTCGGCGGCAAGCTGCTGCCGGGCGCGATCGCGGGCGTGCGCGTCGACCTCGGCGCCGAGTCGATGCTGGCCCGCAGACCGGAGGCGGTGGAGCTGGCCCGCGAGGTGGGGCTGGCCGACCACCTCCAGCCGCCGGCCACCGCGACCGCCTCGATCTGGACCCGGGGCGCCCTGCGGCCGATGCCCAAGGGCCATGTGATGGGTGTCCCCGGCACCGCCGCCGCGCTGGCCGGGGTGCTGTCCGAGGAGGGCCTCGCCCGTATCGACGACGACGCCCACCTGCCGCGCACCGAGGTCGGCGACGACGTCGCGGTGGGGGAGTACGTGGCGGCCCGGCTCGGCCGCGAGGTCGTCGACCGGCTGGTGGAACCCCTGCTGGGCGGGGTCTACGCGGGCGACGCGTACCGCATCTCGCTGCGCTCCGCCGTCCCCCAGCTCTACCAGGCCGCGCGCACGCACGACTCGCTGACCGAGGCGGTCCGCGAGATCCAGGCGAAGGCGGCGGCGAACCAGCAGACCGGACCCGTCTTCATGGGCATCGCCGGCGGAGTGGGCCGGCTCCCGCTCGCCGTCGCCGAGTCGGTGCGGGCGCGCGGCGGGGAGATCCGGCTGAACACTCCGGTGCGCGGCCTGCACCGCACCGGCGACGGCTGGCGGATCCTGACCGACGGCGGCGCGCAGGAGGCCGACGCCGTGGTCCTCGCGGCCCCCGCCCGCGACACCGCCCGCCTGCTGCGCGACGACTGCCCCGCGGCCGCCGCCGAACTGGACACCGTGGAGTACGCCTCGATGGCCCTGGTCACCCTCGCCTACCGGCGCGACGAGGCGGCCGCCCTGCCCGAGGGCAGCGGCTTCCTCGTCCCGCCGGTGGACGGGCGCACCATCAAGGCCTCGACGTTCGCCTCCCGCAAGTGGGGCTGGATCGCCGACGAGGACCCGGACGTGGTCGTGGTGCGCACCTCGGTCGGACGGCACCACGAGACCGAGATCCTCCAACGCGACGACGCCGCTCTCGTGGCGGTCTCCCGGCACGACCTGAAGGCGGCCACCGGCCTCGACGCCGTCCCCCTGGAGACCCGCGTCACCCGCTGGACCGACGGTCTGCCCCAGTACCCCGTCGGCCACCACGCGCGCGTGGCCCGCGTCCGCGAGCACGTCGCCGCGGTCCCGGGCCTGGCGGTGTGCGGCGCGGCGTACGACGGCGTCGGCATCCCGGCCTGTATCGCGAGTGCCTACGCCGCGGTCGACCAGCTGGGCGGCGACCTGCACGGTGTGCAGGAACTCACCGCCAACCCGGTGCAGAGCCTGCACGGCGGAGCGGGAGAATAGCCGCATGAGTGAAGATGCCCCCACCACCGAGTCCGGCAGGATCCCGAACAAGGGCAAGCTGGCCAAGGACCTCAACGAGGTCATCCGCTACACCCTGTGGTCCGTCTTCCGGCTGAAGGACGTGCTGCCCGAGGACCGCGCGGGCTACGCCGACGAGGTCCAGGAGCTGTTCGACCAGCTCGCCGCCAAGGACGTGACCATCCGCGGCACCTACGACGTGTCCGGCCTGCGCGCCGACGCCGACCTCATGATCTGGTGGCACGCCGAGACCTCCGACCAGCTCCAGGAGGCGTACAACCTCTTCCGCCGGACGAAGCTGGGGCGCGCCCTGGAGCCGGTCTGGTCGAACATGGCGCTGCACCGCCCCGCCGAGTTCAACCGCTCGCACATCCCGGCGTTCCTCGCCGACGAGACGCCCCGCAACTACGTGAGCGTCTACCCCTTCGTGCGCTCCTACGACTGGTACCTGCTGCCCGACGAGGACCGCCGCCGTATGCTCGCGGACCACGGCAAGATGGCGCGCGGCTTCCCGGACGTGCGCGCCAACACGGTCGCCTCGTTCTCCCTCGGCGACTACGAGTGGATGCTGGCCTTCGAGGCCGACGAGCTGTACCGCATCGTCGACCTCATGCGTCACCTGCGTGCCTCCGAGGCGCGGATGCACGTCCGCGAGGAGGTCCCCTTCTACACGGGCCGCCGCAAGGACATCGCCGAGCTGGTCGCGGGCCTGGCCTGATCCCTGTCCCGAGGGCTTCCCGCTCGGGCAAGCCCTCGGCCCCCGGTGCGCGGCCGCCGGTCGGCTGCTGTCGAATCCCGGCGGCCGGCCGTCAGCCCCGCACCGGCTTCGACCTCGTGACCGGCTGCGGCTTCCGGCCTGATTCCGCGCCCGTCTTCGCGCCCGATTTCGCACCCGTCCTCGGGGTCGCCTCAGGGGTGGGTACCGGCTCCGGGTGCGGTGCGCAGGACGCGCGCCGGTCCGGCAGCCGGTCCTCCAGCAGATACGCCTCCAGATGGCCGTTGACGCAGCGGTTGGGACCGCCGGCGACGCCGTGCGTGCCGGCGTCCCGCTCGGTCACCAGTACCGAGCCCGCCAGCCGCCGGTGCAGCTCCAGAGCGCCGTCGTAGGGCGCGGCCGCGTCCCGCTCGGAGGCCAGGATCAGCGTCTGCGGCAGCTCACCGGGACCGGTCCGCACATCCAGCGGCTGCTGCCGCGGCACCGGCCAGTAGGCACACGGCAGGTTCGTCCAGGCGTTGTCCCAGGTCTCGAACGGCGCCACCCGCGCGAGGCGGGTGTTGTCGCGGTCCCACACCTTCCAGTCCGTCGGCCAGGGCGCGTCGTTGCACTCCACGGCCGTGTAGACGGCGCTCGAATTCTCCGCCGCGGCGGCCGACCGCGTGACCGGCGCCGCCTGGGCGATCAGCGGCCGCGGGTCGCCGTTCAGATACGCCGACAGCGCCGCGGCACGCGAGGGCCAGTACCTGTCGTAGTACCCGGCCTGGAGGAACGCGTTCTGCAACTGGGCGGGGCCGACCTTCCCGCCGGCCGGCCGGGCGGCCAGCCGGGTCCGCGCCTTCTCGTAGCTGCTCGCCACCGCCGCGGCCGTCGTGCCCAGCCCGTACACGTCGTGGTGGCGGGCGACCCACTCCCGGAAGTCCGCCCAGCGCTCCTCGAACGCCGCCGACTGGGCGAGGTTGCTGCGGTACCAGACCTGCGCGGGATCGGGGTTCACCGCCGCGTCGAACACCATCCGGCCCACGTGCGAGGGGAACAGGGTCGCGTACAGCGCCCCGAAGTAGGAGCCGTACGAGGCGCCCATGAACGTCAGCTTCGGCTCGCCGAGCGCGGCCCGCAGGACGTCCAGGTCACGGGCATTGTTCAGGGAGGTGTAGTGGCGCAGCGCGCTGCCCGAGCGCTTCGCGCAGCCCTGCGCGTACGCCTTGGCGCGCGCGATGCGCTCCCGCTTGTACGGCTCCGAGGGGTGCACCGGCGCCAGGGCAGGTCCCTTGAAGAACTGCTCGGGGTCCTGGCAGGACAGCGGTGCCGAGCGTCCGACGCCGCGCGGGGCGTAGCCGACCAGGTCGTAGGCCGCCGCGATGCGCTTCCACTGCGGGACCGCGCCGGCCAGTGGGAAGTACATGCCGGAGCCGCCCGGTCCGCCCGGGTTGAAGACCAGGGCGCCCTTGCGCGGCACCCGGCGCTTGCTGTTGTGCGGGTCGCGGTGGGTGGCCTGCACCCGGCTGACGGTCAGTCTGATCTGCTTGCCGTCCGGGTGCGCGTAGTCGAGCGGGACGCTCACCGTGCCGCACCGCAGGTCGTCCGGTGCGTCCGGCAGGTCGGTGCAGGCACCGAAGCGGATACCGGTCGCGGCGGCGCGGGCGGCGGCCACCGTGGTGCCCGCGCGCTCGGCCGTCGCGGCGGGGGCGCCGGTGCTGCCCCCGGCCGGATCGGCGGCGAGGGCGGTCAGCAGCAACGACCCGGCGGCCGAGTGGACGACGGCTGCTCTCATCGCGGATCCCTTCGAGGCACGGCGGCGACAAAGGGGATGTTTCGTCGGGGTGCGGGGGAAGGCAAGCACCGCCCGCCGGTGTCGGCGCCAATGCCTCCACACGCCCCCACCGGGCGCGGGCGCCGCTGCGGGGCGATACCGCCGGGCCCGGCGACTTCAAGGTCACCAAGACAGCCACCGCCGCCTCCCGCAGCACCCTCACCGGCTCCGCCGGGGCGGTGCTCACCGCGAGCGGCGGCTACGGCCTCCACCTCGACGGGCCTCCTACTGGACCGTCCGTGGCCCGTTCCGTTCCGTGCCGCGGGGGGGCCACGGCGGCACGGAACGGGCCGGCGCGAGGGTCAGCCCGCGATCGAGTCGAGCTGCTCGGCGGCCGGCCGCAGTGCCCACAGGTCCCCGCCCGGCGGCTCCTCCAGCGCGGGAACCGCCTTCCTCGCCTCCGCGTCCCCGGCGTCGGCGGCCGCGTGGACGACATCGCTCGCCGCGTACCGATGGAACTCCAGTTCGGGGTGCGGCCAGGCCGTCCGGCCGGTCGCCGCGGGCAGCAGATAGCGGACCGCCTTGAACAGGCTCTGTCCGTCCGGCCCCTGATGGGCCCACAGATCGACCCCGACGTGTTCTCCGATCGCCGCGAGCCGCGTGTAGGCGACGAGATCGAAGGTCGAGTAGTGCCAGCTCCTGGTGCGGGCGAGCTCCAGCGGCTGGCTGCCGTCCGCCGCGACCTGCGGGTCGATGCGCCTGGCGGCAGCCTCGCGCACCGTGTCGCGGGCCAGTTCCCGGTCGCCGGTGGCGTACGCGAGCCCGGCCACCAGCAGGTCGTAGAAGGTGCCGTGGTTGTTCGCGGCGGCCGCTTCCTGCGCGCCGAAGTCGCTGTTCCTGAGCCATGCAAGGAAGTCGCCGTTCCACTTCCTCATTCCGGCGCGGTCCGTGCCGGTCCAGGAGGGGGCGCCCACGTCGAGGATCGCGACGGCGTCGAGCACCGCGGTGTACGACTGGGAGAAGTCGATGATGCCGATGGCCCGGCCGTCGTACTTGCACGGGATGAACTGCGCGTGGTTCAGGTCGGGGTTCATGCGGGTGGCGGGGTCGAGGAACCAGGTGCGCAGGATCCCGGCGGCCTTGCGCGCGTAGCGCCGGTCGCCGGTGTAGTACCAGGCGAGAGCGAGGTCGTAGGTCGAGTCGAAGACCTTCTCCGCGTCCTGTCGGTCGGTGCCGGTGTCCACCTCGGGGTTGCGCCGGCCGTCCTGCTGCACGTAGGGGCAGCCCCAGGGGTTGTCGGCGGTGGGCGGTGTGCTCGGCCACCAGTAGGGGGCCTGGCTCAGATAGTCGTGGACGTCTCCGCCCGGAGCGGGCCGGGGTTTGTCGACCACCGTCCAGGGGCCCTCGTCCAGCCAGCCGTCGGCGCGCGCGGTGAGGGTGCGCAAGGCCGACCGGAGCCTGCGGTCGCCCCGGTCGAGGCGCGCCTTGGTCTGCCGGAGCCGGTTGCCGTCGAGGACCGTGGTCCCGGGGGCCGGGTGTCCGGTGAGCGCCGGATGTGCGGCGGTGGTCGTGGCCGCCGCCGGGGAGAGGGCGGCGGCCGGGGAGAGGGTGGCGGCGAGAGCGGTCACGGCGACCAGGACCGTGGCGAGGCGAAGCCGGAGGGCCATCACGTCTCCGTTCATGAGGCGTTCATGAGTATGAATGAGGTTCACGAATGAAGGTGCTGAGACATTAGGGCCGGGGTTCGGTGTTGGCAATGGGGGAGCGCATGCCCGCATCGATGCGCTCGCAGCCTTCTGTGGTCCATACCTTGACGGGGAGTCGGCGGTTTCATAACGTCACTGCTGGTTCATGTCCAGGTCGAATATTCATGTACGTGAATGCCGTCGCCGTGGTGATCAGGCGATCCGCGTTCACCCACCGGGAAGGCGGATCCCGCGCATGACTTCAGACAGGCAGCCAGGCCGCCGCGCCGTACTCGGCGGCGCGGTCGGCGCCGCCGCGACGGCGGCCGCGAGCACCCTCCTCGGCGGCACCGCGTCGGCTGCCCCCGCGCACCGGGCCCAGGACCCCGCACCCCTCGTCCGAGTCCCGGCGCTGTGGCGCGAGTTCCGTGCCAACCCCTACGCCCATCCGCAGATCCCGTTCGTCGGCCGGGCCGGCCGCGCGGGCGGCGACAGCCGGTTTCCGCGCCGTCCCGTCGTCGCGGACGTCCGCGACTTCGGGGCGCTTCCCGACGGCTCCGCGGACGCGGCACCCGCCATCAACCGGGCCGTCGAGCGCGCGGCTCTGCTCGGCGGGGGAACGGTCCGCATCCCTCCGGGCACCTACCGCCTCGACGACGTCGTCCGCGTCGGTCACGACAACGTGGTCCTGCGCGGCGCGGGCAGCGGTCGTACCACTCTGCTCGGCACCCGCAGTCTCCAGGAACTGATCGGCTGGTACGGCAGCCGCTACGGCGGCAACAAGTCCGCCTGGTCCTGGGCCGGCGGCATGATCTGGCTGAGCCCCGCCGACCGGTACCGCAGCCTCACGGCCGCGATCAGGTCGGCCGCCTGGCCGTTCGAGGGCTGGACCGGCAACCGCCGCGACGAATGGCGCACGCTCAGCCCCCTCGGCCGCCCCGCACGGCAGGGGGACTGGCATGTCACCGTCGCCGACACCTCGCCCTTCCGCCGCGGCGACCGCGTCCTGCTCCGTCTGGAGGACGATGCCGGGCACGGCCTGCTGCGGCACATGTGCGGTGACATCGAGGGGGCCGCGGAGTACGCCTGGGACGACAAGACCAAGCTCACCTCCTACGTGCCGTACGAATGGCCCTGCCGCATCGCCGAGGTGGAGCCGCGGCACCGGCGCCTGCGCCTGGACCGCCCCCTGCCGCTGGACGCCCGCCCCGAGTGGCGACCGCAGTTGACGACCCTGGTCAGGCCGTTGGTGGGCGCCGGGGTCGAGGGACTCACCCTCGACTTCGTGGAGACCCCGCAGTCCGAGCACCTGCTCGACAGGGGCTACAACGGGGTCGCCCTGCAGTGCGCCTGGGACTGCTGGGTCGACGACGTCACCGTCAACAACGCCGACAACGGCTTCCTGCTCGTCGCGGCGAAGGCCTGCACCCTGCGCGGGACCACGGTCTCCGGCCGCGGCAGCCACCATCCGTACTGCTGCCGCGAGGGCTCCCACGACAATCTGGTGGACACCTTCACCATCAAGCAGCGCACCCGCCCCGCACCTGCGAACACCCAGCTCCACGGCATCAACGTCGAGGGCCTGTCGAGTCACAACGTCTGGACCCGTGGGGTCATGGAGATGGGTACCTTCGACACCCACCGTGGTCTCCCGTTCGCGAACGTCCGTACCGACATCACCCTGGACAACGTCGGACAGCACGGCGGCGACGCCTCCGCCGGTCCCCTCTACGGCGCCCGCTTCACCCACTGGAACGTCACCGTCACCAACGGCCGCGCCGGCCTCGTCAAGATCGACGGGATCGCGCCCCGCAGCGCCACGGTGGCGATCAGCACCGTCGGCGAGTTCGGCCAGATAGACGTGCCGGACTTCACGGGTGACCTGGACACCAGGGCGGACCTGTACGGCCGCCCGGGAGAGGTCCGCCCGGCCAACCTCTACGACGCCCAGCGGTCGACGGGCTGACACCCCGGGTCCCGGACCTCGGCCGACGGGCACACCCGAAGCCCTCAGTCGTGCCAGTACGGTGTGCGCTGCTCGAAGGCCGCCCGCAGTTCGGGCTCGCCGACGGCGCGGACCCCGCGCACCGCGACCGACGTGAGGTAGGCGCGGTCGTCGCCGGGGCCGCCGCCCTGCTGCGCCAGGGCCCCCAGCAGCCGCTGCCCGGCCGGGGAGGCCCAGCGCGAGTACGGGTGGACCTCGGCCCGCGCGATCACGAGGCAGCTCAGGGTGAGCGTGAGGGGCAGCGCGAACCAGAGGGCGATCAGGGTGCGCGGCATGTCCGGCTGGCCGGGCATCGACAGTGCGACGGCGCCCAGCGCCAGGACGGCCAGCGCGGCGGCCCGCACCTGGCGCACGCCCGCCGCCACCGTCGTACGGGCCCCGTCGGGTACGGCCAGGCCCGCGCTCACCAGCCGGTCGGCGAGGCTGCGCACCGCGTCGGCGGCGGCCGCCCCGGCCCGTACGGGCGCTATGCGCGACTGGCCCTCGGGGCCGATCGCCCCGAGGACGGACCGCTCCATGTCGTCCCGCCCGCGCGGATCGACGACGGTCGCCCAGCCGGTGTGCGCGAGCAGCAGCCGACGCTGACGGGCCATCGACACCAGGGTCAGCTCGGCGACCCGAGCGGGCCCGCCGGACAGGAACGCGGCTTCGTACAGCGTCAGATCGTGGGTCCCGTCCGGGTCCGTGTCGACGGCGGCCGCGCGGACGGCGGCCAGGCACAGGCGGGTGCAGGAGACGGCGGCCACGGCCCATGCCGCCAGCAGGAAAAGGACCCAGAACATGCCGTGTTTCTATGCCAAGGGCACCGGGAGGCGCCATGCCCTGTTCACGATCCGGACGCAGTGTTGTGGGTATGTGACGTCACGGCGGCGGGCTGGAAGTGGCCGGCGGCAGGGGATAGGACGGGGAGGCGCCCGGCCCCGGCGCGGTCGGAACCCCGCCCGCGGGGCCGGTCGTCGGGTCGAGCGGTACGGGGAAGTGGGTGACCGCCGGCGGGGTGCCCGCGCCGTTCAATTCCCGGGCCAGGGCCTCGAAGTCGACGTCCCCGGTGGCCTCCAGAACCCTGATGTGGTCCAGCTCGGTCGTGATCGCGACGTCGGCGAGGTCACGTACCAGGGAGTTGCGGGTGCCGGCCCGCACCTGGGCGGCGAGCGTGAACATCCGGCCGTGCGCGAGCCGCAGGACGTCGGCGAACCTGCGGTCGTAGTCCGTGCCCCGCGCCGCGTCCAACTCCTCCAGCCAGGAACGCTGTTGCGCGTCGGGTCCGTCGGGCGGCACGAGCCCCAGCCGCGCGGTGACGGCACGCACCATCGCGTCCAGGCGGGTGTGCCCCTCGACCAGGTGGTCCCCGGCCGTCCGTACGGCCCGCGTCGTGCCCTTGTGCCGGGCCTGTCGTCCCGCGGGCAGCTCCCACAGGCCCGCCAGCCGGAGCTTCGTGACGAAGTCGCGGTCGAGACCGGACAGCGGTCCGTACCGCGTCGGCACGGTCTGTGAGCCGAGCACGTCCACACCGGCCGGGGACCGGTCGGTGTACGACCAGACCGGGTAGAGCAGCGCGCACATGGTGGCGGCGAGACAGACGATGATGAGGCCGGTACCGCTGAACAGGCCTTTGCCGCGCACGGGGGGTCGGGGTCGTCGCATGGTGCCTCCTGTTGCGGCACCGCACGCTAACCGGCTCGGGTGCGCAACAGCCGTGTAATCGCGGCTTCTACGTCAACTGCCGTACCGGGGACAAGGGTTGCATCGGAACGGGGAAAGGGGCGGACCCCCGGTGTCGGTGACTCAGTGACGGCTCAGCGGCCGGCGCAGCGCCTGACGCGTCGCGCGGGCGAGCCGCACCACCGGCCGGGCGGAGCGCGGCGCCGGTCCCGACCGCTCCAGCCACCACTCCCGCAGCGCCCGCCGGGTCCGCCCGTCCGCAGGCCGCCCGGCGAGCAGCAGGTCCTGCACGAAGTCCAGCGCGTCGCGCCGGTAGCCGCCCGTCATCGGATGCCGCTGGGCGTAACCGAGGAAGGCCGGCCGGTACCCGTCGCCGAGGATCTCCGGCAGTTCCGGCGCGACCTTCGCCACGACGTCGGCCCGCTTCCTGGCCAGCGCCCGCGCCTGCACCCCCAGACGCACCCGGTCGAACCCCTCGGGCGCGGGGGTCCCCGCCACCAGCGCGGACAACAGCGCGGCCTCGGCGAGGGCGAGGCGCTGCCGGGCGGGAGCGGAGGCGGAGTCCGAAGCCGAGTCCGAGACGGAGTCCGAGGCGGGGGAGGGGCCGACAGGGGTGGCGGGGGAGGCCGCGGCCGACGGTGCGGGCGCGGGCCGGTCGGCTTGGGCCGGAGCGGCCCGCCCCTTCTCCAGGACGTCCCGGATCGCTCCCAGTTCCCGCACCAGCTCCCCCGGCTCGGGGAAGTTCTCGTCCCGCTCCAGCAGGACGCCCGGCGGTGCCACCCGGGAGGCGAGGTCGGCCAGGATGTCGAGGACCGGCCGGGGCACCGGGTGGGCGTGACTGTCGTGCCAGACGCCGTCCCGTTCGAAGCCGCCCGCGACATGCACGTAGGCGATGGCCTCCAGGGGGAGTGCGGCGAGCGCCGCGGCCGGGTCCTCACCGCGGTTGACGTGGTTGGTGTGCAGGTTGGCCACGTCGATGAGCAGCCGCACACCGGTGCGGTCGGCCAGCTCGTACAGGAACTGCCCCTCCGTCATCTCCTCGTCCGGCCAGGAGAACAGCGCGGCGATGTTCTCGACGGCGAGCGGCACGGGCAGCGCGTCCTGCGCGACCCGGATGTTCTCGCACAGCACGTCGAGGGCGTCCCGGGTGCGCGGGACGGGCAGCAGGTGGCCGGCCTCCAGCCGCGGGGAGGCGGTCAGCGGCCCGCCGGCCCGTACGAACGCGATGTGCTCGGTGACCAGCGGCGCGCCCAGCGTCTCGACCCGCTCGGCGAGGGCGGCCAGCCGGCCCTCGTCGGGGCGGTCGGCGCCGCCGAGTCCCAGCGAGACGCCGTGCGGGACCACGGTCACCCCGCGCTCGCGCAGCCGTCGCAGGGAGACGGGGAGGTGGCCGGGGCACAGGTTCTCCGCGACGACCTCGACCCAGTCGACGCCCGGCATGCGCTCCACCGCGTCGGCGATCTCCGGCCGCCAGCCGATTCCCGTGCCGAGTCGCTCCATGGTCCCCTCCTCCGGGGCCCCCGTCGGCCCCCGCCGCGACCCCTCCCTGGTGACGGAGGTATCGCCCCGACGCCGAACACCGAACCCTGTCGTCCTCGTCTTCAGAGCAACATTTGAGGTTCGGCTCGTGGAGTGCCGGCCGCCGGGCTGCCGAGTTGCCGGGCCCAGGGCCACCGGCTTGCGGGACCCTGGCTTGCGAGGCTGCCGGCCTGCCGGGACCCCGGGCGGCGATGCTGCCGGCCCGCCGGGTCGCCGTCCGATTGCGCGGCTACCGCAGCGCGGGATGCTCGGCGATCACCGTGCAGCTGCCCGGCGCGATCTCGGTGAAGCCCGCGTCGCGCACCAACGGCAGCCCGCTGCCTGCCAGTTCGCGCCACCGCAGGGGATCGGCCGTGCGTACGGCGAGCGGGAAGCCCGCGTCACGCCAGGCGCGGCGCTCCTCGTCCGACAGCTCCCACCAGGCGAGTTGGGCGCCGTGCCCGGCCTGGGCCATCGCCTTGCCCGCCGACATCGGGACCTCCGGGTTGAACCACAGCACCGGTGTGCCGGGCGCGGCGTCGGCCGGCGGCCGCGGGTCGTCGAGGTCGGTGCCGGAGACCTGGAGCTTCACCAGCTCCTTGGGCCAGCCGTCCAGCGGCACCGGCGGGAACACCCGTACCTCCGCGGACGTCCCGGTGACCGTGATCCCGGGCAGCGCCTCGGCCCGGCGCCATTCGGCCCCGCGCGCCCGCCGTACCACCTTGCGGATGCGGGCGTCCTGCCAGTCCCGGACCGCCTGCGCCCAGACGCCGTCGCCGGCCGAGCGTTCGTCGTCCAGCATCCTCAGCACCGCGCGCGCGGCGGTCTCCAGCGCGTCCGTGCGCTCGGGCGGCTCGGCCCGCTCGATGCGGACCACCAGCGGCAGGACGTACTGGGGTGCCTGGTCGCGGGCGCTGGGCTCGGACCGGAAGGGACTGTCGGCGAGGGGTGTCGGATCGGGGCTCACGACAGCCCAGCCTAAAGGGCGGGAGAAGATGCCTTCCATGCAACGTGATCTGCGACTGGACGGCGTGGGCCGGCGCTACGGCTTACGGGGCCCCTGGGTGCTGCGCGGCATCGACCTGACCGTGCCCCCCGGGACGCTGGTCCGCCTGGAAGGCGCCAACGGCACCGGCAAGTCCACCCTCCTGCGCGTCCTCGCCGGGATCGACGCCCCCAGCGAGGGCCGGATCACCGGCCGGCCCCGCACGGCGTACGTGCCCGAACGCTTCCCGTCGGCGCTGCCCTTCACCCCGTCCGGATACCTCACCCACCTCGGCACCGTGCACGGCCTGTCGCGTGCCGCGGCCGCCCGTGCCGCGCAGCAGTGGCTGGAGCGGTTCGGCGCCGCCGCCTACGCCCGCACGCCGATGGCACGGCTGTCCAAGGGCAGCAGCCAGAAGGTCGCGGTCGCCCAGGCCATGGTGGCCGAACCGGAACTGCTGGTGCTCGACGAGGCGTGGACCGGTCTGGACGCCGACGCGCGGGCCGAACTGGAACGGGCCGTCGCCGAGCGCACCGCCGCCGGTGCGGCCGTCGTCTTCGTCGACCACGACCCGCGCCGGCTGGAGGGGGTGCCCGACGCCACGTACACGGTGCGCGACGGCGCGCTCGGCCTGCGTACGGAACAAGCCGCTCCGGCGGCCGGCCCCGCCGTACTCGTGGAGGTGCGCGGACCGGCCGGGGCCGCCCCGCCCGCCGAAGCAGCGCGGTGGATCACCGCCCTCGACGAGACCGCGCCCGGTGTCCACCGGCTCACCGTCCCCGCGTCCCACTCGGACGTCCTGCTCCGTGCCCTGCTGACCGCACGCCCGCCCTGGCACGTGGTGAGCGTCGGACCCGTCGTCGGACCCGTCGAGGAGAGCCGCTCATGACCGCCCTCGTCCGCTACCAGGCCGCCCTGCTGGTCCGCTCGCAGCGCTGGCTGCCGCCGTTCATCCTGTACGCCGGTTTCCTCGCGATCGGCCTCCAGGGCGGGCAGCCGGTGCTCGACTCCCTCGGCTACGCGGCCGCGGCCCTGCTGCCCGTCGCGGCGTGGCTGGTGCGGATCTGCGTCACCAACGAGCCGCCCGCGGCCCGTGGCGTGGTCGCGGCGGCGACCACCCCGGCGCGGGCGCATCTGGCCTGTCTGCTGGTGGCACTGGCCTGCGCCACCGCACTGGGGGCGGCCGCGACCGCCGTCGTGACGCTGATCAGCGATCCGGTGAGCACCGACCACCGCACCCGGGTGCCGCCGCTGCCCGCGGCCGGTGCCGGGCTGCTCGCCGTCCTGGTCTGTGCCCTGCTCGGGGCGGCCGTCGGTGCGCTCACCGCCTGGCCGGTGCTGCGCTCGCCCGGCCGCGCGGTGCCCGCGCTGCTGCTCGCGGCCCTGCTGTCCCTGGTGGTGACCGGGTCCCCGGCGCACGCGGCGGTCGGCGGCCTGGTCACCGGCTCGCAGTCCGGGAAGGTGCCGGTGCCCCTGCTGCCCCTGGCCGCCGCCGTCCTGCTCACGGCCGCGGCGGCCGCCGTGACCTGCTCCCTCGCCTCCCGGCGAGCACCGTGACCTGCGCGCCCACCTCCCGGCGAGCGCCGTGAGACACCCGTACCCCGCTTCCGGCGCGGGTCATCGCCTGCGGTCGGCGGCCCCGATCAGCTGGGACACCTTCACGAACCGGTAGCCCTTCTTGCGCAGCTCGGGCACGACCAGGCGCACGGCCCGCTCGGTCGCCGGGGCCGCGCTGCGCGTGCAGTGCATGACGACGACGGAGCCGGGCTTCACGCCCTCCAGGACCTGCTTGGCCACGGCGTCGGAGTCGGTCGCGAACGCGTCCCCGCTCACCACGTCCCACTGCACCGCCGTGACGCCGGTGGCGCTCAGCGCACGCAGCGCCTTCTGGTCGTAGCAGCCTCCGGGGAAGCGGAAGTACGGCATCGCGTTGTTCACCCCCGCCTTGCGGAAGGCGGTATAGGTCCGCTCCACCTCCGAGCGCATCCGGTCCTCGGACACGGTCGGCAGGCCGTAGCAGTCGCCGGTGAAGGCGTAGTGGCTGAAGGAGTGGTTGGCGATCTCGAACAGCGGGTCCCGTCCGATCGACCGGGCCTGGATCGGGTACTCCTCGGCCCACCGTCCCGTCATGAACACGGTGGCCGGCACCTTCAGCGCCCGCAGCGTCGCGATCAGCCGCGGGTTGTCGAAGTGCTCGCCCGCCGCCGCGCGCGGCCCCTCGTCCACGGTCATGTCGGCGTCGAAGGTCAGGGCGACGACCCGGTCCGGTGTGCGGGGGCCGTTCTTGAAGACCGGGGTGAGACCGGCGGGCCCGGGGGCGAGGGTCGGCGGCCGGGAGACGGCGGGGGAGGGGGCGGGGGCGTGCTGCGGGGCACGGGGTGCGTGGAGGGCCTGCGGGGTCTGCGGCGCGGGGGAGGCGCTGGGGCGGTCGGTGCCGCAGGCGGCGAGGGCGGCCAGGGCGGCGCCCAGGGCGCAGGTGGTGGTGAGACGGCGTACCGAAGTGATCATTATATGAAGATAGGAGCAGGCGATTGATAAGTGTGTTTATACGCCTGTGGCTCGGTGCCGAAGTCACCCGGCCGGATCTGGGCCGGAGGGCGGAGGTGGTGGTTCCGGCAGCGCCGGTGCCGATGCCGACGGCGGCAGCGGCGGTTCGGGCGGCGACGGCGGCAGCGGCGGCTCCGACGGCGGCGGTGGCAGCGGCGGCTCCGACGGTGGTGGCTGCGAAGAAGGCGGCGCGGCGGCCGGAGGCTGCTGCTGGGCCTTCTCCAGGAAGCGCAGCAGCTCCACGGGGAAGGGGAGCACGAGCGTGGAGTTCTTCTCGGCGGCGACCGCCACCACCGTCTGGAGCAGTCGCAGCTGGAGCGCGGCGGGCTGCTCGGACATCACCCCGGCGGCCTCCGCCAGCTTCTTGGACGCCTGGAGCTCGGCGTCCGCGTTGATGATCCGGGCCCGCCGCTCACGGTCCGCCTCGGCCTGCCGGGCCATGGAGCGCTTCATCGACTCCGGCAGCGACACGTCCTTGATCTCCACCCGGTCGATCTGCACGCCCCAGCCGACGGCCGGGCTGTCGATCATCAGCTCAAGACCCTGGTTGAGCTTCTCGCGGTTGGACAGCAGGTCGTCCAGGTCGCTCTTGCCGATGATGGACCGCAGCGAGGTCTGCGCCATCTGCGAGACGGCGAAACGGTAGTCCTCGACGTTGATGATCGCGGCCGGCGCGTCGACGACCTTGAAGTAGACGACCGCGTCGACCCGCACCGTGACGTTGTCGTGCGTGATGCCCTCCTGGGCCGGCACCGGCAGCGTCACGATCTGCATGTTGACCTTGCGGAGCCGGTCGACGGCCGGAACGACCATCGTGAATCCCGGCTCACGCACCACCCGGACGGCCCGGCCGAGCCGGAAGACCACACCGCGCTCGTACTGCTTGACCACCCGCGCCGCCGCGACGACGTACACCACCCCGGCGGCCCCGACCGCCGCAGCCGCCGCCAGCAGCTCCTCGAGCATGACGACCTCCCTCGAAAGAGGTCTGAGATGTCTGCTCTTGCAACGATATGTCAGACATTCGGTCCGGGGCCATGTCCCGGGTCTCGGTGGCGGGCGCTCACAGCGCCTCGAACGAGTCGGTGTCCGCGCGGTGCTCGCGCACGGCCCCGGTGTGCACCTCGTAGTACCAGCCGCGCAGCCGCAGCCGGCCGTCCGCCAGGCGCTTCTGCACGCAGGGGTAGGAACGCAGCCGCAGCAGCTGGGAGAGCACATGGTGCTGTACGCCCTGGGCGACGGCCGGGTCGTCGGGGTCGGCGGCCGCCGGACCGTCCGCGGCCTGCGCGAGCCAGTCGCGTACGGCGGGCACGGCGTCGAGGTCGTCGCCGCGCACCAGCGCGCCGACGGCGCCGCAGTGCGAGTGGCCGCAGACGACGACGTCCCGGACGCCGAGCACCTCCACGGCGTATTCGATGGTGGCCGCCTCGGCGGTGGGGCGGCCGATGGTGTGCGGGGGCACGATGTTGCCGGCCGTGCGCAGCTCGAAGAGCTCGCCGGGGCGGGCGCCGGTGATCAGCGCCGGTACGACCCGGGAGTCCGAGCAGGTGACGAACAGGACCTGGGGGGACTGGCCGGCGGCGAGCCCGGCGAGCTGCTCGGGGCGCTGTCCGAACGTACGGGCGTTGTCGATGAGTGGCTGCATGGGGATCACTCCTCCTGACGCGCCGGTGCGCGTCGGGCTCGCAGGACAGGATGCCGGTCGCGGGTGCGCAAGAGGCCGGCCGGACTTCCGGGCCGGGTGCGTTCGAGGGTGGCGGCCGACCCGTCGCGCGCTGCCCTGTGCGTGAGGGCGGGGCCTCGCCCGGCGTCGGTCCCGGCCCCGCCGTGCCGGGCGGGGTGCGCGGGTACGAAGGGCGCGGCCGGCGTGCACGGGGGCGGCGTGAGCAGGGCGCCGACCGGTGGCGACAGCACGGTGCGAGCCGTCGTGCCTCGGAGCATGAGCGCCCTCCGCCGGTCCTCGTCTCTGGGTCAGGCCAATGACTGGTCAATGACCGGTCAAGAATACGTTAACTGTGCAAAGTGCCCTAATCGGGCAAAGTCGACGCGTCGCCGTGCCGATTAGGTGCCGTGCCGATTAGGTGCCGTGCCGATTCGATGCCGTGCCGCGAGGAGCGCGTGACCGGACGGGGCGGCGGGGCGGCGGCAGAGCGGGGGCGGCGGGACGAGGGTGGCAGGACGAGGGTGGCAGGACGAGGGTGGCAGGGCGGGTCGTCCGGTCCGGACGACCCGCCCCCGCCCCCGCCCCGGCCCGGGAACGAGGGACCGGTACGCGCTGTCAGGACTCGACGAGCCGCTTGGCGTCGCGGGCCAGCGCGGTCAGCCGCGATATCGCCCGGAAGTACTTCTTGCGGTAGCCGCCGTTGAGCATCTCCTCGCTGAACAGCCGGTCGAAGGGCTGCCCGGAGGCCAGGACGGGCACCTCGCGGTCGTAGAGCCGGTCCGCGAGCACGACGAGCCGCAGGGCCGTCGACTGGTCGGGCACCGGGGCGACGTCGGTCAGGCACACCGCCCTCACGCCGTCGGTCAGGGCGCCGTACCGGCTGGGGTGGACCCGGGCCAGGTGCTCCAGCAGGTGCGGGAAGTCGTCCAGCGAGGCGCCGGGCGTCGCGTACGCCGCCTTGGTCACCTGCTCGTCGGAGTACGGCGCCGGTGCCTCGGGCAGGCCGCGGTGGCGGTAGTCCTCGCCGTCGATGCGCAGCGGGCGGAAGCGGGCGGACAGGCCCTGGATCTCCCGCAGGAAGTCGGCCGCCGCGAACCGGCCCTCGCCGAGCTTGCCCGGCAGGGTGTTGGAGGTGGCGGCCAGCGCGACCCCGGCGTCGACCAGCTTGCCGAGCAGTGTCGAGACCAGGACCGTGTCACCGGGGTCGTCCAGCTCGAACTCGTCGATGCACAGCAGCCGGTGTCCGGAGAGCGTCTGCACCGTCTGCTGGAAGCCGAGGGCGCCGACCAGGTTCGTCAGCTCGACGAAGGTGCCGAACGCCTTGAGCGCGGGCTCGGCCGGGGTGGCGTGCCACAGGGAGGCCAGCAGATGGGTCTTGCCGACGCCGTAACCGCCGTCGAGGTAGACCCCGCGAGGGCCGGCCGGGGTCTTGGGCGCCTTGCCCCTGCCGAACCCGAGGAACCCCCGTTTGGCGGTACCGGTGGAGTGCGCCCCGCCGAGTCCGCCGGCGAAGCCCTCCAGCACCCGCACGGCCTCGGTCTGGCTGGGCTGGTTCGGGTCCGGGATGTACGTGCTGAAACGCACCGAGTCGAAGCGCGGCGGCGGCACCATCTCGGCGACCAGCCGGTCCGCGGGGACATGCGGGGCACGGGCGCACAAGGACAGCGGGGCCGCGTCGGCTATGGGGCTGAGGCCGGGGGCGGAGGTGGAGGACGACACGGTTCACCACTCTAAGCTCCGTGCCAGACTGCACGGCATGCGACGCCTGTTCCCTGTGACCGACGAGACAGCGGCTCCCGCCCCCGACCAGGCACGCGAGGCGCCCGCCGCGGGGCCGGCCGGTGCCGAGCGCGAGTGGAGCCTCGACGAGCTGGCCGCCGCCTACGCCTATCCGGAGCGTACGACTGCGACCGCTCCCGCGTCCGGGGCCGGCTCCGCGACCGCA
>NZ_JBEOWS010000160.1:0-20799 GCF_040296125.1 Streptomyces sp. NPDC002265
GGCCTGGACGCACTGAACAGCCGGTTCACGAACTTCGCGCAGCGCCCGGCGGGCGCCCGTACCGGCTGGGCGATGGAACGCCAGGTCCGCCTCGCCGCGGGAACCCTGGTGCTGGCCGGGCTGGGGCTCGGACTCCTGCATCCGGCCTGGCAGTTGGTCTCCGCGGGCGTGGCCGGCGGGCTGGTGTTCTCGGCCCTCACCGACACCTGCGGTATGGCCGCCCTGCTGTCCAGGCTGCCGCACAACCGGCCGCGCGGCGCGGAACTGGAGACCACCCTGGCCGCGTTGACACAGCGTTGACCAACGGCGGTCCTCCCGTGCCCCGGACCCGGTCCGGGAGCCGCGCGGGCGCCCGCCGCCGTACCGGAAGACGGCGACACGGCAGGGAAGTCCGGCCCGACCGGTGAGGAGCACCGTGACCACCGCACAGACGCAGCCCGGCCCGCCCTCGTGGCGGCTGCTGCTGGGATACGTACGCCCGCACCGCTGGGCCCTGGCGGCCGGGGCGGTGCTGTCCCTGGTCACCGGCGCCACCGGGCTGCTGCTGCCACTGGTGGCGCGCGGGCTGATCGACGACCTGGCGCACGACCGGGCGATCACCGGGGCGCTGCTGGTGATGGCGGGCCTGGTCGTCGCCAACGCGGCGGTGGGCGCGCTGGGTTCGTACGTCCTGCGGCGCACCGCCGAGTCGGTGGTGCTGGGGGCGCGGCGCTCGCTGGCGTCGTATCTGCTGCGGCTGCGGATCCCGGCCGTCGACCGCAGCGAGCCGGGCGATCTGATGGCCCGCGTCACCTCCGACACCACGCTGCTGCGCGAGGTCACCACCGACTCGCTGGTCGGGCTCGGCACCGGCGGCCTCACGCTCGTGGCGACGGTGGTGCTGATGGGGCTGGTGGAGCCGGTGCTGCTGGCGGTCACCCTGGCCGTGATCCTCGGCGCGGGCCTCGTGCTGGGGCTGATCGTGCCGCGGATCAACCGGGCCAGCCGGCGCGCGCAGGACGCGGTCGGCGTGATGGGCGCCGCGCTGGAACGGGTGCTGGGCGCGCTGCGCACGGTGAAGGCGTCCGGCGCGGAACAGCGCGAGGAGCAGACCCTGCACGCGGCGGCCGAGGAGTCCTGGCGGCAGAGCGTGCGGGCCGCCAAGTGGGCGGCGGCCGCGGGCAACACGGCCGGGCTGGCCATGCAGATCGCGTTCATCACGGTGCTCGCGGTGGGCGGGGCGCGGGTGGCGACGGGCGCGGACGACATCGCCACGCTGGTGGCGTTCCTGCTGTACGTCTTCTATCTGATGTCGCCGATCCAGCAGGTCGTCGGCGCGATCACCCAGTACCAGACGGGGGCCGCGGCCCTGACCCGCATCCAGGAGGCGCTGCGGCTGCCCGCGGAGCCGCCCGCGCGTCCCGCCCCGCTGCCGTCCGCCGACGCCAGGCCCGCGTCGCTGGCATTCCAGGACGTCCGCTTCCGGTACTCCGACGAACTGCCCTACGTGCACCAGGGGGTGACGTTCGCCGTGCCGGCCCGGGGCATGACGGCGTTCGTCGGCCCGTCGGGCGCGGGCAAGACCACCGTCTTCTCCCTCATCGAACGGTTCTACGAGCCCGGTTCCGGGGTGATCACCCTGGACGGGCTGGACGTCACGGAGTGGGAGCTGCCCCGGCTGCGGTCCGCGATCGGCTATGTCGAGCAGGACGCGCCGGTCCTGTCGGGCTCACTGCGCGACAACCTGCTGCTGGGCAGCCCGGAGGCGGACGACACGGCGCTGGCGCACGTCCTGAAGACGACCCGGCTCGACGGTCTGGTGGCCCGGCTGCCCACGGGGCTCGACACGCTCGTCGGGCACCGCGGCACCCGGCTGTCCGGCGGCGAGCGTCAGCGGGTGGCGATCGCGCGGGCCCTGCTGCGCCGGCCCCGGCTGCTGCTCCTGGACGAGGCCACCTCGCAACTGGACGCGGTGAACGAGGCGGCGCTGCGCGACACCGTCGCGGACGTCGCCCGGACCACGACCGTCCTCGTCGTGGCACACCGGCTGTCGACGGTCACGATGGCCGACCGGATCGTGGTCATGGACGCCGGCCAGGTGCGCGCGGTCGGCACCCATCGGGACCTGGTGTCGGCCGACCCGCTGTACGCGGAACTGGCGGCCACGCAGTTCCTGGCGACCGCGGACGACTGACCCGACCGCGCCGGCCGTGCGGCCGCACAGGGCGCAGGGCCGCCTCGACGGGCGGCCCTGCGTCGTACCGCGGTCGTCACTGAACGGCGGGCAGCAGTCCCGTCACCGGTGCCGCGAGGTCCGTGAGCTGGTGCAGCTGGCCGAGGTCGTTGAGCTTGCTCAGGCCCGACAGCTGCTCGCGGACCTGCGGAACCTGGCCCCGGTACTGCGCGGGGACGTCGCTCGCGGCCAGGGAGTCCAGCACCGCGATCGGGCTCAGCTTGCCGTCGGCCGGGGCGGTCGCCTCGGCGGCACTCGCGAGCGGGGCGGCGAGGCCGGTGACCCCGGCGGCGAGACAGGCGGCGGCGACGATGCGTCGAGTGGAGATCATGCCCGGGCAACGGCAGGGGCGCGGCGGCGGACACGGGCGCGGCGCCGCACTCACCCGTGAGGAGGAGCCCGCGGTCCCGCTTGCCGAGCCCGGCGGGGCGGGGGACGCTCGGAGGTGGGAGTGCCGTGGCCCGTCCGTCCGCCGGACCGCGGCCCTCGTGAGGAGGTCAGCATGGGCAGCGCGGCAGGCTCCGCCTTCGACACCGACACCCTGCGTCAGGGCATCGAGGGAACCACGGCGGCTACCCTCCTTCGGCTCTACGCGGACGACGCCGAGATACGCGTCATCGACCGCAACTCCCAGCCCAGCCACCCGAAGATCCTGCGTGGCCGGGACGAGATCGGCGCGATGCTCGACGACGTCTACAGCCGCGACATGACGCACAAGCTGGAGAACTGCGTGATCCAGGGGGACAGCGCGGCCTTCAGCGAGTCCTGCGCGTACCCCGATGGAGTGCGCGTCCTCGCCGAGTCGATGATCACGTTGCGCGACGGCAAGATCAGCGAGCAGATCATGATCCAGGCATGGGACGAGTAGGCGGCAGAGCGGCGAGGGTCCAGGTCACCTCCAGGCTGACCTGGACCTTCACTGCGCGGGCGACACTGGGGGCAGGTCGGCCTCGGCGGCCGCGACCAGTTTCCGCAGCAGGTCTGCGAGTGTCCGCTGCTCTGCTGCGCTCAGCGCTGCGAGCAGCGCGTGCTCGCCCTCGGCCTCCGATGCCGCGTGCGCTTCGAACGCGGCATGACCGGTCGCGGTGAGCCGGACACGTACCCGGCGCCGGTCCCCCGTCTCGTGCGTGCGGACGATCAGCCCGGCCTCCTCGACGGCCGCGAGCCGCGCCGAGAGCGCGCCCCGGGTCAGCCCCAGCTCGTCGGCCAGCCGCGAGGGGCTGCTCTCGTAGGGCGGTCCGAGCCTGCGCAGCTTCAGCAGCACCTTGAAGTGCCCGTACGCGAGTCCGTCCGCGTCCAGTACCTCGCGCCGGGCCTGGGACGCGTGCCGCGCCAGGACCGCCAGCCGGACGAAGATCGCCTCCTTGACCGGGTCCATCCAGGCGAGTTCCTTCGACCACTCCGCCACATGACGGTCGACCGAATCCTCCATTGACTGCCTCCCGCAGTGATTTTCTTGTGGATAGTTTTTCAAATAACTACCTTTTCTGCCATGACAATTGACACGACCGTCGCGAGCCTGACCGTGAAGCCCGGCGAACTGTTAAGCGCAGCACGCGAGTTGGGACTGGCGGGGCGGTGGGACCGGGCATTGGCGCTGCTGGACGCGGCGACCGCCGACGCCCCGGAGATCCGATCCCGGATCCTCCTGACGGCTGCCCAGACCGCCCTGGAGAAGGACTGGTTCACCGGAGGCGACAGCGCACGGGCGCGGTTGGCGGTCGCGGAGCGGGAACTGCCCGACGGCGACTGGGACGTCGACTTCGCCCGGCTGCGGCACACCTACCGGCAACTGCTCCTCGTCGACGGCGCCCCGCGCTTCGGCCCGGCAGGCAAGGACCCCGAGGCGCTCGGGACGCTGTGCCGACGGGCCGAGGCACTGCGCGACCGCGCCCCGGACGAGGGGCGCCGTGGCTGGGCAGCCATGTACGCGGGGCTCGTCGCGGACAACCACTTCGCGGACCGAGCCGCCGCCCACGCCTGCTACACGGCTGCGCTGGACGCCGCGGAGTCGGCCGGTGACCCCCTGCTGGCCCGGGAGGCCCTGCGCCATCTCGGCGACCACGACCACGACGCCGGCGAGGACGGCCTCGCCCTGGAGCGCTGGCGCCGGGCGACCGCGCTCGGCGCCGGCGCGGGCGCGGTACCGGGCACGCTCTCGCAGCAGCTGCTGCTGGCGGTGCTGGCCAGGGACACCGGCGACCCGGCCGGGGCCGCGGCCCTCGCGGCGGAGGTGGCCCGCTGGGCGGACGCCCTGGGGGCCGCCCCGCTCGCGGCGCAGGCGCGCGCCTTCCTGTCCGGCGCCGACCCGACCGCCCCGCCGCCCACGCCCTAGATCCGCGCCCTGGATCCGCGCCCTAGGTCAGCGTCCACCGCTGGTTGGCGCCGCCGTTGCAGGTCCACAGCACCATCCGGGTGCCGTCGGCGGTGCCCGCGCCGTAGGCGTCCAGGCACAGGCCCGCGTTGACGTTGGTGAGGGTGCCGTCGCTGTTGACGTTCCACTTCTGGTTGTTCTGGCCGTTGCAGTCCCAGATGACGACCTCGGTGCCGTCGGTGGTGCCGAGGTTGAAGGCGTCGAGGCACTTGTCGCCGTACAGCACGAGTTCCTTGCGGGAGGTGTACGTCCAGGCCTGGTTGCGGCCGCCGTTGCAGGACCACAGCTCGGCCTGGGTGCCGTTGGTGATCGTGCTGTCGTAGACGTCGAGGCAGCGGCCGGACTGCGCGCCGACCACGAGCGTGCCGTTCGTGCCCGGCAGGGGGCGCACGGTCAGGTCGGCGAGCGCGGGGGCGCCGGAGAAGGTCAGGGTGTTCGAGGCGCCCTTGGACAGGGACACGGCGACGGAGACCGTGCCCTGGGCGGAGCCGGTCGGCGGGAACGAGACCGTCGTCGCCGTCTGACCGTTGACCTTGAGGGTCGCGGTACGCGCGGTGGCGGCGGTGTTGGTGTAGGCGACGTCCACGACGTCCAGGCCGGTGTGCGCGGCGCTCACCCCGGTGAAGCCCGACGTTCCGGTGTAGGTGGCGCTCGCCGCCTCGGTGCCGCCGGTGACGGTGACCAGCACCGAGCCGCCGGCCGGGACGCTCGCGGTGTACCCGGTGGCGTAGTTGCCCAGTCCGCTGCGTGACCACAGATCGCGTACGGCGGCGGAGGCCGCGGTCAGACCGAGGTCGGCCCAGCGGACGGTGATGTTCTGCGCGGCGGAGGTGCGGTTGAGCAGCACGACGGCGCGGTTGCCGGTACCGGCCAGGACCTTGCCGTACACCTGCGCCCCCGCGGTGTCCTCGGCCACCTTCACGCCCTGGAGGCCGCGCGGGTCCTGGTCCACGGCGACGACCTCGGGGTTCTTCAGGACGGCGGCGGTCTCGGAGGTCATCGTCGCCAGGTTGTTGCCGGCCAGCAGGGGTGCGCCGGAGATCGCCCACAGGTTCATGTGGGTGCGGTTCTGGGCGGCGGTGAAGCCGTCCATGCCGACCATCAGCATGTCCGGGTCGTTGTAGTAGCCGGTGTGCTGGGCGGTGGGGTGCAGGGCCTGGTCGAAGTTGGACAGCAGGTTCGACATGGCGGGCTTGTCGCCCCAGTAGATGATGTCGGTGCTGGTCCGGTACATGGGGGCGAGGCCCGGGGCCCAGTTCCAGGGGTTCTGCTCGCCCCAGTTGCACAGGGAGAGGGTGAGCGGGCGGCCCGTCGCGGCCGTGGCCGCGGTGACCGCGGCGCTGATCGACCGGTACGTGCTCGGCGCGTCGAGTCCCTCGGCGTGACCGCCGCACCAGTCGACCTTCACGAAGTCGAAGCCCCAGGTGGAGAACTGGAGCATGTCCTGGGCGTAGTGGCCCTCGCTGCCGCTGCCGGGTGCGGCGGGACGGCCGGTCGGGTAGTAGTAGCCGCAGCCGTCCTTGCCCGCGTCGGTGTAGATACCGGCCTTGAGGCCCTTGCTGTGGATGTAGGCGGCGATGGCGCCCATCCCGCCGGGCCACTCCGTCTCGTCGACGGTGATGTTGCCCGCGCTGTCCCGGGTGCCCTGCCACCACCCCTCGTCGATGTTGATGTACTGGTACCCGGCCGCGGGCAGACCGGCCGCGACGAACGCGTCGGCCTGCTGCTTGATCACCCCGTAGTCGATCCGGGCGGCGAAGCTGTTCCAGGAGGCCCAGCCCATCGGGGCGGTGGCGACGGGGATCTGACGGGTGGTCGCGGCCTGTGCGGGGCCGGGCCGAGCGAACAGGAGTGCGGCGGTCACGGTCAGCGCCAGGACGAGGGCGCGTACGACGGCGTCCCGGCGACGCCGTGCGCGGCTCGTTCGGGGTGGGGGAAACATGCGGCTCCTTCGACCGGAGACATCCCGGCGCATTCGATGTATTCGATATATCGAACAAGGATCGACTTTCCGAACATGCGGGCGCGCCGAAGGTAGAGCCGCGAGAGGCCGAAGTCAACGGATGTGACGCCGGATGCCAACTCGCCGTCGCACAACCGCCGTCCACCCAGGCAGGCGGCATGCAAATGTGAAGATCTTGCAAGCTACATATGTAGATGTCATGATCACGGACGTCTGGAGGTCAGGACGCAGGAACGACGATGGGAATGTCCGGCATGCAGGCTGAACAGGACGTGAGCACACCGGAACCGGTCCGGCGCAGGACGCGCTGGCCCGTCGTCCTGGTGGTCATCATGCTGCTCGCGGGCGGATCGGGCTTCTCCGCCGCCCGGTGGGACCTGGCCGGGAAGCTGGGCCTCGGCAACACCACGGCCGAGACGGGCGGTTCGACCCGCGCCGACGGACGGGGCAGCGCGGTCCAGGCCGACCCGAGCTCGCCGACCGCCGGAAAGTCCGCCGCTCCGGCGCGCACACAGCGGACGGACTGCCCCGCGGACTCGGCTCTCCTGGCCGCAGCACACAAGCGGCTCAACACCGCCGGAGACCCGGCCCTGGGCCTGAAGCAGTGCTGGCCGGGCTGGGACACCGCGGTGCTGATCACCACGGGCTCCGCAGATGCCATGGCCCACGGGGAGCTGGTCGTCTTCCGGGACGAGAACGGCACCCCGGCCGAAGCGGCAGCCCTGACCACCGGCTCGACGACCGCCGCCTGCGACGGACTGCGCCGGATGAACCCGCCGGCGGACCTGCTCGGCTACGCCTGTGAAGGCACACCGGATCCGGAGCCCTTCGACAAGAACGCGGCGCTCAGGACGCTGTCCGGGCTCGGCTACCAGCCCGTGAAGCCGATCGGGGAGCTGAGCGGGCCGCTGCGCGCCGTCTGGGGAGTCGTCGACGACGGCGGCCACTTCAATCAGGTCTTCCTCTTCTACGGGAACCGCTTCCTCGGCACCGCTCCGCTGTCGGACGTCGGTGACATTCCGCAGCCCGGCGGCTCCTCGGTGACGCTCCAGGGGAACCTCCGCAACCCGGACGACCCCGAGTGCTGCCCGTCCGGCGGATCCGTCGACTACATCGTCAAGTGGAACGGCACCCAACTGATCTCGAACCCACCGTTCCCCACGGACTCCTGAACAACCGAAGCATCCTCAGCGCGGCGGGAGCCGTGCGCGCAGGTTCGGATCCTGCCGGGGGCACTTCGCATGAAGTGCCCCCGGCTCACACGGAGTTCTCGCGGATCAGCTCGGTCCAGACCGAGGGTCGGCCCTCGGCATCGGCGGCAAGGTCGACTCTCCTCACGACGTTCACCATGAGGTCCAAGCACGCGTAGAGGCGGTCGGAGTGTTGCACGAGTTCCGCTTCCGCAGCTGTGGGCGCAGGCTCCTCGATCTGCCGAAGGATCTGCAGGGCCGCATGCCACCGCCAGGCCGTCTCGACGTACTGGGCAAGTGAGGTGTTGAAGAAGGAGACCGCAGGCTTGTACAGCCCCGAGTGGCAGGGCCGGAGGATCTCCGGCAGGTCTTCCACCGTGATCGGCTCCGGGAGCAGGCAGAGCACACGCCCCTCGCCGGGCACCACGCCGACCACGCAGCTGGTCGGGTCGGTCCCCCAATAGCCCAGGTCGTAGAGCCGCTGCCCCTCTCGGACCAGGCGCCGCTCATACTCGCCGGCTCGGTTGGGCACGAGGACGGGTTCCGGTCCGGACTGAGGTCGGCGCGTGAAGAGCGGGTGCCGAGGCAACCCCCACTCACGCAACGCCTCGCGATCACTCTCGGGGATGCTCCACTGCTCCGCCTCCTCAATCACAAGGGCCGACTCCATGGAAACCAGGCCAGAGAGAGGCTGGGCCAGTACGCGGCAAAGGCCCTCCCGCACAGGAATCCACTGCTCTGGCCCCCCACCACCAGATGTCGGCCTCCACCTCGAAGGCTCAGACATGCGTCTGTTCGTCGGTGGTCCGGCGACTGCCTCCGTACGAGGTGATCAGTGCGTCAGCGACGGCCGCCGCGTCCGCGTCGGCCACCTCCGCCGGGTACTCCGGCAGGAGGTCGTCCCAGACGGGCATCCATGACCCGAACAGCTGGGCCTGCCCCTCGGGCCGGGCGAAGAACCAGATGTGCAGGTGCGCCGCTCCGTCCCCGATCCGGTAGACGTGGGCTCGGGAGACATGCGGCAGTGTCTGCACATGGCGGACGATGTGAGTGGTGAGCACCCCGAGTTCGGCGGCCATTTCGTCGGGCAGATCCGCCATGTCGTAGTGGTCCCGGGAGAACAGCATCAGTACCAAGGGCACGCCGACGCCCTTGATCCGGGCCAGTCGCCAGCGTTCGTCGAACCAGATGCCTTCGTCCCGGGCGCGGCACGGGTCGCAGTTCGCCGGATCCTCGCCATGCCGTTCCGGCTCAGGCAGAACGGGCGGACGCAGCGGCGCGACGCGTAGTCCCTCGGGTTCGAACGGGCTTATCTCCCAGCCGGTCATCCGCGCCAACGGAAGCCGAAGCTCACCGTCCGCGGCCTCGCGTGCGTGGTCGTAGAACTCATCAGGTCGCAAAGCCATGATCGGAGACTAGCGTGGCCCACAGGCGCCCCACCCGTGCCGGGTGAGGTCGGCCTGGCTGGTCCTTCCCTATCAGCCCCATGCACCGGGGACTTGAAGCGCAGGCTCTGGCAGCGCGGTCGAAGCTCGCTTAAGATCACGCTCCTTGACATGATCTTGGGGGAACTTATGCACGCCCGGATGCCGTTGGCGGTTCACGTCACCCTGACCCTGCTTACCGGGGCGGCGTTGGCCGGCTGCTCGGCTGCAGACGTCACGACCACGGCTTCCGGAGCCGAACCGTCCTCCGCGCCTGCCACCACGCGGACGAAGCCGCTGAGCGAAGCCGAGCTGAAGGCGCTGACCCTGGAAGATGCGGAGTTGCCCGAGGCCCGCCCGGGAGGAATCTCCGTCCAGGACCACGGTGACCCGGCCGACTCCCCCTCCATCAAGCCCGTCTCCGATCCTGACTGCCAGTCAGTACTTGACATCAGCAACGCGACGACGGCTTCAGCGGTCGTCAGCCAGGTGATCAACTGGAGGGACGGGATCTACCCCGGTGGAACCACCCTGGCCTCCTACGACGATGGTGAGGCCGAACAACTCTTCGTAAAACTCAAGCGCGCCCTGAACTCATGCCACACGTACCAGGGCGACGGGTGGACAGGTACATACACAGCCACCATGCAGACGCAGAAGGCGCCGAAGGCGGGCGACGAGGCTGTGCAGTTCCGGGAGTACTCGCCGACCGAACAGGGCAAGCGTGACCAGTTGTTCGTCATCGTGCGGACCGGCAATGTCATCGCGACCTACGTTTCCCTGGATATCGGCCGTACATCGACATTCCCCACCGAACCGATCATCAGGCAGGCCGAACGGCTGCGCGACGCGCAGAGCAAGTAGAACGAAGCCGTGCAACCGTCACGGCCCCGGTCGGCCGAGGAAGCCGCAGGTCCTCGGCCGACTCCCCGGCCGCTCTCCTGGAGCGCCAGTCGCAGGTTCGGATCCTGCCGGGGGCACAGGCCGGAGGGCCGGCCCTTCCCGAGCTGAGGGCGCTTGCGCGAAGGCTATGGCCGGCGGCCCCTGAAACCCTGTTACCCGATCGGACGCATGGCGTCACACCAGAGATTCGTCCGAAATGCCGGCCATGAGCGCTGTCGGTACGTTCGTCGGAGGTCGGTTGCCTGGCCGACGTCCGTCCGACAGAGAGAAGTGACATGCCTTCGCATACTTTTGCCGTGGTCGGCACCGGAATAGGCGCGACCGCCCTGATAGCCGCCGGCATCACCTACGCCCCGGCCGTCGGATCCACCCCGGCCTCCCACTCCGTCCGCTCTACCCACTCCGTCCGCTCCGTCCACCGAGTGGCCCGGCCTGTGCACCGAGCCGCTCCTGTCGCGGCCTTCTCGGGCGGCAGGAGCGCGAGCAAGGCGAGGAACGAGGGACACGAGGAGGGCGGATCCGACTACGGTCGCGGGGAAGGCGGAAGGATCTACTTCAACGAACGTACGTACTCCGCCTCCGCCGATGGCTGCATCACCGCGGCCAGCTCCAGCAGCTTCAGTATTTTCAATGACAGTCGGCAGACCGTCGAGGTCTTCCGAGGCTTCGACTGTGGCGGCGCTCCGGTCACCACGGTGGGCCCCCACGGCGAGACCTCCGGCACTGTGACCCGTACCGATCTCGGGGGCATGTTCGGTGACGACGGTGTCGTGGGCAGCTTCCGGGTGATCGACGACCACGACGAGTGGTGACAGCGGCGCCCGGCGCGCCGCGTTCTCCTCCGGCCGCCCCCGTCCCGGCCTCACCAGGACGGGAACGGCCTTCACCGGGGCGGCTCGGTCAGATCCGGCCCGCCCACGCCGCGAGTTCCGTGCGGGCCGCGGTCAGCAGGGTGGTGGAGGGGGACGTCGCCCCGTTGGTCACCAGTGCGTAGTGCAGGACGCCCGTGTCCGACGTGGTGAGGAGCAGGCGGCGGCTTCCGGTGCCGCCCGGTTCGGCGGCCACGGCGACCGGGGTGGTCCGGGTGTACGCGGGTGGGCCGTAGGCGGTGCCGAGGTCGGAGACGACCGTGGTGGACGCCGTCGGGAACGACGCCGGCAGGTGCAGTTCGGTCGGCGCCGAACCGCCCGTGGAACGCCACACCAGCAGTGCGTACTGCCCGGACCCGGCCAGCTGTGCCACGTGCGGCAGGGAGGACGGCACCGGGTTCCAGGTCAGGGTGGTCGAGCCGTCGCGGGAGCGGTCCTCGTAGGTGAAGGCGACCGTCGTGCCCGAAGTGGCGCCCGGGTAGACGCGGTCGAGGAGCCGGGCGTCCTGGCGCAGGACCGCCGTGCCCGAGTCGTCGAGGCGTACGGCGGACAGGTCCTCGTCGTTCCAGGCGTCGCCGGTGGTGAGCACCTTGCCGGTGTTGCCGTTCATCAGCTCGTGATGACGGCCGCTGTAGAGGTCCCACTGCCACTGGGAACCGGACAGCACCGGGCCCGAGGCGGCCGGGCTCGACCACCAGCTCGCGCCCTTCACCCGGGAGTCGAGGGCCTGGTACATCGCCTTGAGGACGGTCGGCGCCTTGTCCGCCACCGTGCCCGACAGCGGATGGCCGAACTCGCCGACCACGGCCGTCGTCCCGGTGGCCGCCGCCCGGTCGCGGACCGTGCCGAAGTCGGTCACGTACTGCCCGTCGGCCGCCTTGCCCCACATCAGGATCCCGGAGATCGCCTTCTGGTCGTAGAAGTGGGTGTTGAAGACGTAACGGGAGCCGAGCGTGCCCGCGTCGAGCAGACCGCCGGTCTGCTTCTGGGAGTCGATGTTGGAGTTCCAGAAGAGGTTCGGCTCGACGAGTGCGGGCTTGTCCTGCCAGCCGGCCGTGTCCATGCGGGCGCGGAACTTCACGTAGAACGGCCACAGGACGTCCCGCTCCCAGGTGCGGCTGGTCTGCCCGGAGTCGTAGGTGCCCGCGTACGGCTCGTTGAAGGGGTCGAAGCCGGCGACACCCGCGAACTCCTCGGCGGACAGGTGCTGTCCGAGGTAGGCCATGGTCTGCTGGGCGGTGGCCAGGAAGGCGTCCTGGAGGCCGTAGGCGTTGTGCCAGAAGTCGTACGACGCTGCCTTGACCGCGCCGTTCTGGGTGATGTTCTGGCCCCAGAAGAGGCAGATCCCGCAGGACTCGTCCGGATAGGTGCCCGCGTCCACGGCCCACTTGGGGGCGCCGTCGCCGGTGTACCAGCTGTCCTCGTCGAAGAGGTAGCGGGAGTAGAGGTCCTGGTGGAAGTCGGGGTAGACGCGGATGCCCGCGTCGAGGAAGGCGCGCATCTGGTCCGTCACCGCGGCCAGGTAGGCGGTGTCGGCCTGGCCGCGGACCGGTTCGGCGTGGGCCCAGGAGAGCAGGAAGCGGACCGAGTTGCCGCCGCCCAGGGAGCGCAGCGCGGTCGCGGACTTCCTCGCGTCGGCGACCGAGGCGAAGGGGAGGCCGCCGTTCTCCTCCAGTTTGGTCTCGCCGGAGACGTTGTAGCCGCGCAGTACGACCTCGCGGCCGAGGCCGTCGGTGAACCTGCCGTTCGACACGGTGAGGGCCGTGCCGTCGAACCAGAGGGAGTCGGGGACGGTGGTGGCGGCGGTGGCGGACGGGGAACCCGCCACCGTCAGGAATCCGCAGAGGACAACCAGAACCACGAGCAGACGTGCCCGAATATTCGGCATGTCCATTACATTCCGAGGATGTCCGGTCGCAGTCAACACCACTGACTCCAGAGTAAGTTGACGGGTCCTCATCCGCCGACCCGGCGCGTCACCTGCAGCAGGTACTCCTTCCGGTTCAGCGGGTTGTGGTCGGTGCGGGCCCGCTCGGGGACCGGACCGCGCGCGACCGGCGCGTAGTGGTCGAAGGCGCTCTCGAACTCGCCCTCGCCGCGGGTCAGTCCGGGCAGCCGCTGCTCCAGGGCGTGCACCTCGGCGGCCGGCACCGTCCCCTCCAGGACACAGACCTCGCCCCGTGTGTCGGCCGTCCGCGGCACGGCCCGCAGGGCGGCCAGCACCGGAAGCAGGGCGCCCAGGGTGTCCGCCGGGGCGTCGAGGCGGAACCCGTGCATCGGCTCGTGCACCCGGGTGCCCGCCCGGCGCAGCGCCTCGACGAGCACCAGCGGGGTCAGTCCGCGGAAGTCGGCGCCGGTGCTCGACATGCTCTTGTCGAAGCGCTGGTGCGCATGGCTCTGCCGGGGCGAGTAGCCGCAGTGGGTCATGGTGACCGCGCAGTCCGGCACCTGCCAGCCGTGCAGGCCCTGGCCGAGGGTCTCGCGCACGGTGTCCTCGACCGCCTTGAAGAAGGCGTACGGCATCGCGCCCAGCTCGACCGCGAGCGCGAAGGAGACGCCCGAGCCGACGGGGGCCGGCCCGACGCGCAGTCCCACGGTGGCCAGGAACGGGTTGGCGTCCTTCTTGTTGAACTCGACCGCCTCGCCCGTCCCGGCCGGCCGCTCGACACACAGCGGCGTCGTCCCGCGGAAGGAGACGTGGAGTCCGTACTCGTCGGCGAGGGTCGCCTGGACGACCTCCTTCTGCACCTCTCCGTACAGGGACACCGAGATCTCGCGGCGCGCTTCGTCGTGCCGCAGGTCGATCAGCGGGTCCTGCTCGGCCAGCTGGGTGAGCGCCGTGTGCAGCGCCCCGGTGTCCGTGCCCGGCCCCGGTACGACGACGGTCTCGAGGGTCGGCGGCGCGAAGAAGTGGCCGTACGGCTTGCGGGGTACGCCGATCGGGTCGCCGATCCTGACGTCGGCCAGTCCCCACAGCCGGGCGATCCGGCCCGCGGCGACGGCGCCGGACGGGGTGTCCGTGCCGTGGTCGAAGACACCGATCCCGGTGATCCTGCCCTCCCGGCCGCCCTCGCCGAAGGCGATCCGGTCGCGCACCCGCAGGGTGCCGGAGAACATGCGCGCGTAGGCGACCTTCTCCCCCGCCGCACCCCGCTCGACCTTGAAGACGGTGCCGGAGACCGGGCCTTCGGGGTCGCCGCAGGCGGTGGGCAGCAGGTCCCTGATCCCGCGGACCAGTTCGGGCACGCCCGCGCCGGTCATCGCCGAGCCGAAGTACACCGGGTGCACGTCGGCCCGCCGGGTCCCGGCGACCAGGGCCGTGTGCACCCGGTCGTGGCCGACGGCGCCCTCGACGAACGCGGCGAGCAGGTCGTCGTCGTGGTCGGCGAGGACATCGAGCACGCCGGGGCCGAAGCCGGGTGTGAACGCCGCCTCGCGGGTGCCGAGTCCGGTGGCCCGGCCCATGGGTACGGCCGCCGCCGCGAGGCGCTCGGACAGCGCGCGCAGCACGTCCGCGTCGCGGGCGCCACGACGGTCGATCTTGTTGACGAAGACCAGCGTGGGGATGCGCAGCCGGCGCAGCGTCCGCATGAGCGCCCGGGTCTGCGCCTGGACGCCCTCGACGGCCGAGACCACCAGCACGGCCCCGTCGAGGACCCCGAGAACGCGCTCCACCTCGGCGATGAAGTCGGGGTGGCCCGGGGTGTCGATCAGATTGACGGTCACGTCGTCCACCGGGAAGGAGACGACTGCCGATCTGATGGTGATACCGCGCTGCCGCTCCAGCGCGAGCGTGTCGGGTGCGGGTGCTGCCCGCGTCGACGCTGCCGATCTCGTCGATGACCCCGGCCGTGTGCAGCAGCCGTTCGGTCAGACTGGTCTTACCCGCGTCGACATGCGCGAGGATTCCGAGGTTGAGCAGGTGCACGAAGCGTCATGTCCTTCGAAGAGTGGGTCGTTCCTTCCGGGGTGGACATGAACGCTGCTCGCATCGGTGCTCCTCGATCCGTGGGGGGCTGGTCACTCTCAGTGCAGCAGAGTCGTGGGCGGCACGGCAACGCATTAACCCCCGGCGCCGGCAGCGTGGCGGTGCGGTGACGCCGGTACGGCGGGTGCGACGCTGACCTCGGCGAGGACAGAGGTGACGATGCGTGACATTTTCCCGGCGCTGAGCGGCTGGTACGCGGCCGGTGCCCCGTTCGGTCTCGCCACCGTGGTCGCGGTCAGCCGCAGCGCGCCGCGCGATCCCGGCGCCGCCATGGCCGTGGGGCCGGACGACGAGGTCGTGGGCAGCGTGTCGGGGGGCTGCGTGGAGGGCGCGGTCTTCGAACTCGCGCGGGAGGTGGTGGCCAGCGGCCGGGCCTGCCTGGAGACCTTCGGCTACGACGAGAAGGACGCCTTCGCGGTCGGGCTGACCTGCGGCGGTGAGCTCACCGTGCTGCTGCGGCCGGTCTCCCCCGTGCTCGACCCGGCCTTCGGCGCGGTCGCCGAGTCGGTCGCCGCCGGCCGCCCGGTGACCGTGGCGACGGTGACCGGCGGACCCGCGCCGCTCGGCGCCGTCCTCGCCGTCTGGCCGGACCGGGCCCTCGGCACACTGGGCACAGCGGGGCTGGACGTGGCGGTCACCGCCGACGCGCGCGGCGGACTCGCGCTCGGCGCCACGGGCGTACGGCACTACGGGCCGCACGGGGAGCGGCGCGAGGACGCCGTCCGCGTGTTCCTGCACTCCTTCGCGCCACCGCCGCGCATGCTGGTGTTCGGGGCGATCGACTACGCGGCCGCCGTCGCCCGGATCGGCGACTTCCTCGGCTACCGGGTCACGGTGTGCGACGCCCGCCCGGTCTTCACCACCGCGAAGCGGTTCCCGGTGGGTGTCGAGGTGGTCGTGGACTGGCCGCACCGCTATCTGCGGGGCACCGACACCGACGAGCGCACGGTGGTGTGCGTGCTGACCCACGACCCGAAGTTCGACGTGCCGCTGCTCCAGGAGGCGCTGCGCCGGCCGGCCGCGTACATCGGGGCGATGGGCAGCCGCCGTACCCACGACGAGCGGATGCGGCGGCTGGCCGAGGCCGGGCTCGGCCCGCGCGAGCTGTCCCGGCTGCGCTCACCGGTCGGGCTCGACCTCGGGGCCCGTACCCCCGAGGAGGTGGCGGTGTCGGTCGCCGCCGAGATCGTCGCGGTGCGCTGGGGCGGCAGCGGCGCCCCGCTGACGCAGACGCGGGGCGCCGTCCATCCGCGCACAGCGCGGTGAGTGCGTACGGGCTTGCGCGCGGGCGCTCGGACCGGGTGCACGATGGTCGCGTACGACGTCAGCGCGGCGGCAGCCGGTGCAGGACCACGTCGGTGAGGGCGCCGTCGGCCACGGTGACGGTCATGTACGTGCAGTGGGGCTGACGTCTGCGGTCGGTCGGCGAACCGGGGTTGAGCAGGCGCAGTCCGCCTGGGGCGGTCGTGTCCCAGGGGATGTGGCTGTGGCCGAAGACCAGGACGTCGAGGTCGGGGAAGCGGGCGGCGCAGCGGGCCTCCCGGCCCTGGGCGGAACCCGTCTCGTGGACGACGCCGAAGCGCAGGCCGCCGAGTTCGGCGTACGCCACCTCGGGAAGGCGGGCGCGCAGGTCGGGGCCGTCGTTGTTGCCGTACACCCCGACGACCGCGCGGCTGCGGCTCTCCAGCAGGTCGAGGGTGTCCGTGTCGACCCAGTCCCCGGCATGCAGGACGACGTCGGCGCGCGGGAGTTCGGCGAGGAGCGGGGCGGGCAGCTCCTTGGCGCGCCGGGGGAGGTGGGTGTCGGCGGTCAGCAGCAGGCGCACGGCTTCAGCGTACGGCGTCCGCCCCTCGGGCCGTCTGCGGACGGGGCCCCTGGGCCCCCTCGGACATCCCCGGACGCCGCTCGGCCGCCCCGGACGCCGCCCTCCGGCCGACCCAGCCGACCCAGCCGACCCACAGGAGACGTACAGGAGATCTACAGCTAAAACTGTTCAGTTCAAACTGGACAGTTTGCGTCGGCAAGTTTTACGGTGGCCCCATGGAACAACCCGATCCGGAAGCAGTCGAGACACCCGGACCGCCCGACGGCGTGTCCGAGTCCGCCGCCCGTGCCGCGCGCGATCTGCGGGTGGTGTTCAGCCGCCTGCGCCGGCGGATCAGGGAGGTCGCCGAGGACGAGGAACTCACCCCTTCGCAGGAGTCCGCGCTCACCCTGGTCGGCAAGCACGGGGCCGCCACTGCCAGCGCGCTGGCGGCCGCCGAGGGGGTCCGGCCGCAGTCGATGGCGACCACCCTCGCCGCGCTGGACCGGCACGGTCTGATCCGGCGCAACCCCGACCCCGACGACGGCCGCCGTCAGCTGGTCACGCTGACCGACGCGGGACGCGAGCGGGTCGAGGGCAACCGGCGGGCCCGGGCCGAGTGGCTGGCCCGCGCGTTCGAGGACCGGTTCACGGAGGACGAGCGGCGCACGGTCCTGACCGCGTTCGCCCTGATGGACCGGCTCACGCAGCAGTGATACCGCGGCTCTCCCGGCGCGGCCCGGCCACGGCGGCCGGCCCCGCCCCCGACGCCTTCGACCGGCGGCTGATCGCCCCGATGGTGCTGGGCTCCGTACTCAACCCGATCAACTCCTCGATGATCGCGGTCGCGCTCGTGCCGATCGGGATCGCCTTCGGGGCCCCGCCGTCGCAGACGGTGTGGCTGGTGTCGGCGCTCTATCTGGCCACGGCCGTCGGGCAGCCGGTCATCGGACGGCTCGTCGACATGTACGGGCCGCGTCGCCTCTACCTCGCCGGGACCGGCCTGGTCGGAGTCGCCGGTCTGCTCGGCGCCCTCGCGCCGACCCTGGGCACGCTCATCGCCGCCCGGGTCCTGCTGGGGTTCGGCACGTCGGCCGCGTATCCGGCGGCCATGCAGCTCACCCGCAGCGAGGCCGAACGCACCGGGCGGGACAGCCCGGCCGGGGTACTGACCGCGCTGGCCGTCGCCGCGCAGACGGTCGCCGTCGTCGGCCCCACCCTCGGCGGAATCCTGATCGGCCTGGACGGCTGGCGGGCCGTCTTCACCGTCAACGTGCCGCTGGCGGCCGCCTGTCTGGTGCTCGGCGCGCTGCGGCTGCCGCGGACCCGGCGCCCGGCGGGCGACCGGCCCGGCGTCGACCCGCCCGGCATGGTCCTGTTCGCCGTCACGCTGATCGCGCTGATGCTGTTCCTGATGAACCCCGGCGCCGAGCGCTGGTATCTGCCGGTGCTCAGCGCCGTCGCCGCCGTCGCCTTCGTGGCCCGGGAACTGCGGGTGCCGGACCCGTTCGTCGACGTCCGCGTCCTCGGCGGCAACCTTCCGCTGATCGCCACCTATCTGCGCCAGTTCCTCGGCTACACGACGTCGTACGCCTATCTGTACGGCTTCACCCTGTGGCTGGAGCAAGGGCGCGGGCTGACCACGTCCACCGCCGGGCTGGTGCTGCTGCCGCTGTCGGCGAGCGCGCTCGCCGTCTCCACCCTGACCGGACGCCGCGAGGCCGTACGGAGCAAGCTGATCGTGGGATCGCTCGTGCAGATCACCGGGTGCGCGGCGCTGCTGCTGGTCGGTTCCGGCAGCGCGCTGTGGGTGCTGCTGCTGACGGGCGCCGTGATGGGCGTACCGCAGGGGCTGATCGGGCTCGCCAACCAGACCGCCCTGTACCGGCAGGCCGAGCCCGCCCGGATCGCCTCCGCCGCCGGGCTGTTGCGCACCTTCATGTACCTCGGCGCGCTGGGCGCCTCCGCCGCCGACGCCGCCTTCTTCACCCAACGCGCCGACACCGCCGGACTGCACGATCTCGCCCTGTTCATGCTCTGCGGGTCCGTGCTGCTGCTGGTGGCGACTCTGACCGACCGCTCGCTGAGCACCCTCACTCCCCGCGACACCCGAAACACTCGAAACACCCGAAAGGTCTGACCCTCATGGCACTCACCGCCCTCGACCCCCGCACCGCCCTCGTCGTCATCGACCTCCAGGCGGGCATCGTCGCCGCGCCCACGCAGCCGTACAGCGGACCCGAGGTCGTCGCCCGCTCGGTGGAGCTCGCCGACGCCTTCCGCGCCCAGGGCCTGCCCGTCGTCCTGGTCCGGGTGTCCTTCGCCGCCGACGGCGCGGACGCCGTCCCGGGCCGCACCGAGGCCGGGCACCCCGGAGCCACCCGGCCGGAGGGCTGGGACGTGATCGTCCCCGAGCTGGCCGGGCACCCCGGCGACATCACCGTCACCAAGCACAACTGGGGCGCCTTCCACGGCACCGACCTCGATGTGCAGCTGCGCCGCCGCGGGGTCACCCAGATCGTGCTGACCGGCATCGCCACCAGCATCGGCGTCGAGTCCACCGCCCGTGCCGCCCACGAGCACGGCTACCACGTCACCCTCGCCACCGACGCGATGAGCGACATGGACCCCGAGGCGCACCGCGGCAGCGTCGAGCGGATCTTCCCGCGGCTCGGCGAGACCGGTACGGCGGCCGAGGTCCTCGAACTCCTGGCCAAGACGCGCTGAACCGGTCCGGGAGGTCGGCAGGCCTCCCGGTTCCGGCACGAGCCGGGCGGCCGGCCGGTTTCCCGGCTTCCGCCCGGCTCGCGGTGTCTAGTCCTCGCCCCTGACGATGTTCCCGTCCGGTCCCGGCTGCCGTACGGCAGCGTCGTCGACGGCCGGGACGCACGTACGCACCACCGGCCGGTCCCGCAGCCGCCGGGCCCTCGCCCAGCCCGTCTCGGACGGGCGGCCGGCTGCGCTCTCCAGGGTGTTCGCGATGTCCGTGCTGTTCGGGGTGTCCATGGCGGTGTGCGAGGTCACGACACTTCACGTTCCTTCTGACGACAGTCCCGGGGACGGCCTTCACCCGTCCTCCGCACCCTGTCGAGTTCCCGGCCAAATCCGGACCAAACACCCATTCGCATACAGATGGGGCCACCGGTCACCGGGGGCGCATCGCCGTTGACAGTCGGTCACCCCTGACAAGAGGGCCGCCCGGACCTGGATCGCGGCGTCGAGCTCACTGGCGGTGACGGCGCATCACTCCGCGTCCGGCATCCGGGCCGGTGCGGCACGGAACGGCTTCCAGAGGTCCGGCCGACCGGAGAGGAACACATCCGCGGAGCCGGACGGACGGCGAACCCTCCGTCGAGGGCAAACCGACCGGCCGACTGACCGTCATGTTGCGCCACGCAAAGGCCTGTTGACCCCATCTGTCATCGCGTCACGGGCCGAACCACCGGTCGCCGTCGCCGGCAGGGGATACTCCGTCAGCCTCTCACAACTTGGCTGCCCTGCAAGGAGGTTGCGGTCGCACCGCATCCGGCCCGCGGGCCGCCCCCGGGGTTCACCTCTCGACCACCCCTCGGCCGCCCCCCTCGGCCACCCCTCGGCCTGCCGCCGGGCCGTGCGACCAGCGGGTCCCGGCACGGCCGACCCCTTGCTAACACGGCCCGTCCCGACGCATTCACAGCGACACGCCGACGCCGTGGGATGAGCAGGCGTCAGAAGATCCATCGGAAGGACCAATGGTGCGTCAATCTGCTTGCGTTTATGGCGACATGACATCTCATCAGACCCTCGACCAAGGTCAGAAATGCCTCGTTTGGAGCTCTTCTGCCGATCTTTCGATATGACTGATATGACCGGCATGGGTAAGTTCATTCACGAGCCGGCCGACGGGCCGGCCACCCTGAGACAGGAGATTGCGACATGGAGCTTCGTTCCACGGTGATCACCGCGACTGTTTCCGCGGCAGCGGCCCTGGCCGCCACGGGCATCACCTACGCTTCGGCCGCTTCCACTCCGGCGCTTCAGCAGGCGCCGGCCGTCGCCGCCGTCGCACCTGCCGCCGTTCCCGACGGTGGCA
>NZ_JBEOWS010000161.1:0-2191 GCF_040296125.1 Streptomyces sp. NPDC002265
CCGGTAGGCCCTGTGGGACTCGAACCCACAACCAATGGATTAAAAGTCTGCTGAGCGCTCAACTCACCTCACCCCGCCGCGTTCACTGCTACCCCAGCGCACCCCGGAAAGTGCAGCTCAGTGGAACTTTGAGTCCGCGTCGTGCGCGCCCTTCACCCCATCTCACCCCAGCGAACCCCGCGCCGTTGCACGGCCTTCGGGCCAGCACGGGGCCAGCAGAAAGGGCCTCCGACCCGCAGGTCAGAGGCCCTTTGTCCTTCCGTCAAGTCTACGCCGAAGGCTGGCCGTTGTCAGTGCTGGCCCGTACCGTGGGGCCATCCATATCAGCGTCTGCTGGCTGCGTCGCTGAGTCCGGCCCCTGATGCGGTACAGCGACCGCACCGGGGGCCGCTCCACGCCCGCGCCGGGCCCGCGGCACGGCGGCCGCCGCCTTCTCCACCAGGTCCTGCTCGTACTCCTGGAAGAGCGACATGTAGGTGTCGGCGGTGAGCACGATGGTGGAGTGCCTCAGTTTCTTCGAGGCGTCGTCGATGTCGCCACCGGCCGCCTTTACCAGCGCTGCCGCGCCGTGCCGGAGATCGCGCAGGTTGATGGGCGGCAGGTCGGCCGCCACCACGATCCGCCGAAACTCTTTGCTGACGACGTCCGGGTGCAACCAGCTGCCGTCCTCCGCGGCGAAGACCTTGCCGGTGTCCGTCCACGGGAGGCCGGCGTCCAGCCGCTCGGAACGCTCGGCGTCCTGACGGGCGCGATGCTCGCGGAGGACCTCCACCGTCTCCCGGTCGAGCATCACCGCCGCCATGGAGGAGTCGGTCTTGGGCTGCGTTTCGATCGGCGTCCAGCCGTCCACCACGATCTCCGTGAGGACGTCGATACGCGGCGGGTCGACGTCCAGGTGCACGTGCGACCAGTCCGCTCCCACGCCCTCGCCGCGGCGCAGGCCGTGGTGTGCGACGAGGTGAAAGAAGGCGTACAGGCGGGAGTCCTCGGCCGCGTCCAGGAAGGCGCCCAGCTGCTCGGGCGTCCAGACCATCACCGGGCTGGGAACCTGGCCCGTCTGCTGCCACCGGGTGACGCGCTCGGCCGTCCACAGCAGGCCCTTAGGCCGCGCGCTGGACCCCAGTTCTACGTGCTTCGCAGCGTTGAAGGTGATGAGCTGCTGCGCGATGGCCGCGTTCAGGGCCGTTCTCAGGGTCCGGCGGATCGCGTGCCGGGTCGCCGGCCCGTTGGCCTTCCGGTACGGCTTCATCGCGGCGAGCCGTTCGCGCTCGGCGGCGAGCCGCTCGCGCTCTCGCGCCGGCGGGCGCCCGGGGCGGTGCCATCGCGCGCGTTGTTCCTGCTCGCGCCGGGCCTCGTTCTCCGCACGGATCACGTCGCTCTCGTCGGCGATCGCGTCGAACATCTCCTGCACGTGGCCGACCGACAGTCTGTCGAGCCGGTAATGGCCGATGTGAGGCTTCAGATGGACGCGAATGTGTGAGCGGTAGCCCGCGTTCGTCGTGGACCGGGTCTTCTTCCCTGCCATCCAGCGGTCGAGCCAGTCCCCCACGGTGGTCTGGCCATCCAGCGGGACGCCTACGCCCAGACGCCGCTGAACCTCGGCGGCCTGGGGGATGTCTGCGCGGCGCCTGGCGACGTCGGCGAGCAGATCGCCTACGCGTCGCTGCTCGTCCTCGTCGTCACCGGGGAGGTCGAGGATGGCCTGAAGGCGGGAGAGGTCGCCCTGGGCCTCCGCGACGCTGCCGTACCCGGTGCGTCGGAATGTTCTGCGCGTCCCCTCAGCGTCCGGGGGGAGTTCCTGACGGATCCCCGGGGCGCCGTGGTTCTTGCGCTTCAACTTGGGGCACGTCTGCCCCAACAGCTTGCCGTCCGCATCGCGGCACTCGCAGCGTCGGTAGATGCTTCCTGCGCGGCGTGCTGACGGCATCGGTGTTACTCCTTCTGGGCCGCGTCGGGCGGCTTCTCCCTCTCAGTGTGGCCGAGGTGGGCCAGACCGACGCCGAGAACGAACCGGGCGGTCTCGTTCAGCGCGTCGACGATCTCCTCCGCCGTCACCCCGGGCCGCACTGCGAAGGCGAGGCCCTGCCCGGTTTTGATCGGTACGATCACCTCCCCCTCGGGCACCTTGTCGCTGAAGAAGTACCAAGCGGTCATCGTCGTTGGTGACTCCACGCAGCCTCCCCCACCCACC
>NZ_JBEOWS010000161.1:2284-20755 GCF_040296125.1 Streptomyces sp. NPDC002265
ACCTTTCGGTCACCGGTGTCCGGACATGATCGCACCACCCGCCCCAGATATCTACGTTCCGCTGACATTCATCACCGTGTGTGACGTCTAGGGGAATGCCTGGTTCAGTCGCTGTCATCCATGGACGGCGGCACCAGCGAATCGATCAGGCTGAGCAGGCGTTCGCGCTGCTCGGGAGGCAGGGCATCCAGCTTGCGCACATAAGCGGTTGCTTCCCCCGTTCCTGAACGCAAAGGGTCCACGCCGTGGAACTGCTGGCCGGCTGCGTCTTGGAGCCTCTCGATCGGAAGGCGGGCCGCTGACGCGAGGGCTGCCAGCTCCTCGTACACAGGTGGCGTGATCTTTTCCCCCCGCTCCAGTCGGTAGATCCAGCCGCGCGTGACTCGCACTTCGCTGACCGGATCAATTGCCCGGGAGGCAAAAGCGTCGAGGGACTCGCCCAGCTCGGCGCGGCGGGCGCGGATCAGGTCCGCGAGCTGCGTCCTGCGTTCAGGGTCGGGGGTCGTCTCGCCTGTGGGTCCGTGCGTAGCCGCCATGGGGGTCATCCTGCCACTCCTGCGCTCTCTGTGACTGAGGGGCTGTTCAGGGGTCATCGACGTCTTCCCGACGTACGGGCAGGTCAGATGTGCCGTTCATTCTGCACGCTGAATAAATTGTTCAACGCGCGGGGTCTACTCCGCTAGGTAGCGCGGAGTCATTGGCTGATTACAGTCGCGCGCCCCCCTCATTCAACGTGCTGGACAAACCGTTCAACGCATGGAATGCTCGCAGCCTGCCCGTTCAACGGGTTGAATGATCTATGCCGCGAGGTGAACGTGAGCGACGAGACCAACCCACCCACCATGTACGCGGTCGCCAGCAGCGACCGACTGAAGCTCCTGATGGAGCGCACCGGCACCGGTGAACCGATCACCAGCCGCGAACTCGCCGCCGAGGCCGGCGTGGCCCACGGAACCATCGGCGGCCTCATGTCCGGCGCGCAGCGCGTCGTCCCCGAGGACAAGGCGGAGGCCATAGCCACCGCTCTCGGCGTGCAGCTCCGCGTCCTCTGGGTCGAGGTCGAGCGGCAGGGCCGCGTCTTCATCCCGAAGCAGGCCGCCGTATGACCGCCCCGCTCCCGGCTCTCACGCCCGAGCAGGTCCTGGGCCTGCCCGCGATGCCCGCCGTGAAGCAGGCGTTCGCCGCGATGAACATCTCCGAGGGCACCGGCTACACGCTCATCCGCCAGGCCGAGTTCCCCATCGAGGTCCTCCAGTTCGGCCGCGCCAAGCGCGTGCGCAAGACCGAACTGCTCGCGTTCCTCGGCCTCACCCAGACCGCTGCTGCCGAGGTCCAGTCGGCAGCAGCCACGCACGCCGACGGCGCCCCCGGGGTCCAGCCGGAGACGCCGTCCGAGCAGTCCGCACCCACCCGCGCCAGCAAGTAGAGAACGGGGTCCGCTCATGGCCGAGCCTCCCACGGACGACGCATCGTCCACCACGCAGAACACCGGGTCCGCCCGCGCACTCGCGGCCATCGAGGCCGCCAAGCTCGTCGTCGGCGAGGACGTCGCCGAATGCCTCGACGCCGTCGGCGACCTGATCAGGATCACCGGCACCCCCGACGTCATCGAGCGTGTCATCGGCTTCCTGGCGCGCGAGAACCTGCGTGTATTCGCCGAGCAGCACCGCATCACGGTGCACGAGTCCCGCGCCGTCGCGGCCGACTTCCTCGACCGGGCTGTCCTCATCTGGACCGCCGACGGCGGCGGCATGGCGATCGTCCCGCCCGGCCAGCCGCCCGCGACCACCATCCTCCAGCTGCGCGAGCAGATCGCCGAGCGCGAGGAAGAGCAGCGGCTCGCCGCCAGCTTCCAGGACTCGGTCGCGGCCGGGCACGTCGAGGACGTCGAGGCCTGGCACGCGCGCACCGCCAAGGCGGCGTCGTGACCTCCCCCGCCGCGCCCGCCCGGGACACCCCGGGCGGCACGGCCGCCCCGCTGGGGATCGACGCCCTGCTGATCGTCGACATGGACAACTGCCGCGCGCGCTACGAGTGCTACCGCCCTGGCTGCCCGCAGCGCCGCGAGGGCCCCGTCTTCGGCGACGGCGTCCCGGAGTTCGCCCGCGCCATCAAGACCGAGCACCTCGCCCGGCACCACTACGGGGAGACGCGTTGACCGACTCACAGACCCCGGACCTCCGGGCGGCAGCAAGCGAGCTGCATGACGCCGGCCTGTGCGTCCTCCCCATCAAGGCCGACGGCACCAAGGCCCCCGCCTTGAAGTGGACGCCGTACAAGGTGAACAGGTCCACCCCGGAGGAGCACGACCAGTGGTTCACCGGCGACCGCCCACGGGGCATCGCCGTGGTCTACGGCGGTGTCTCGGGCAACGTCGAGATGCTGGAGTTCGAGGGTCTCGCCGTCCGGGAGAACGTCCTCACTGAGGTCACCGAGATCATGGAGGGCTCTGGGCTCGGTGACGTCTGGCAGGCCATCACTACCGGGTGGGCCAGCGAGTCGCCGTCGGGCGGCCTGCACTACCGCGTGCGAGTTGAGGACGGCGTCGCCGGCAACACCAAGCTGGCCAGCCGTCTGGCTCGCGAAGACGAGTACACCGCCGAGGAACGACAGCGTCTCGCCGAGAAGCCGAACAGCAAAATCGTCCGAGTTCTCATCGAGACGCGCGGCGAGGGCGGCTATGGACTGGTCGAACCGTCCGGCGGCCCGGTCCACGCCTCTGGTCGGCCCTACATCCGCCTCGCCGGCGGGCCTGCCACGATCCCCACGCTCGACGCCGAGACCCTCGACGCGGTGCACGCCATCTGCCGGATGGTCGACCAGATGCCGAGCGAGGAAAAGGCGAAGACGGCCCCGCGGCCGAAGCGCGAGTTGCCGGCCGGAACTGTGCGACCCGGCGAAGACTTCGAGGCCCGCACCGACTGGTCCGACATCATCGGTGGCGAGTTCGATCCGATCTTCACGCGCGGCACCACGACGTACTGGCGGCGCAAGGGTAAGAACCAGGGGATCTCGGCAACGACCGGCCACGCCGCGGACCGGGACCGGCTGTACGTCTTCACCACCTCGACCACGTTCGAGTCTGAGACGCCCTACGACAAGTTCGCTGCGTACACGCACCTGACGCAGGGCGGCACCAGCACCGAGCACTTCAGGCGCGCCGCCGCCGAGCTGCGCGGGCGCGGATTCGGCACCGACACCCGCCCGCTCAACCTCGTCTCCCAGCAGCCCCGGCACTTCAGCGACGGGTCCTCCGCGCTCGATGCCGATCACGCGCCCGACGAGAGCACCGGAGACGGGCCCGGCCTGCGGCTCGTCACCAGCACCCCAGAGCTGGACATCACCAACGAGGCCGACGCCCTCGACGGTGTCCTCGGGCTGATGGAACAGGGCTGTCTCCCCGACCTCTACGCCCGGTCCGGGGGGCCTACTTGGGTCCACCAGGACGACGAGGGCAACCCGACCATGCAGCAGCTCGGCACGGACAATCTCCGCGCGTACCTCGCCGAGCACGTGGCGACCTACACCGTTCGCCCCGACCCGCTCACGGAAGGCATGAAGCACGAGCGGGAGCTGCTCATGCCGAAGACCTGCTCGACGATCCTCGGCCGGCGGACGTGGCCGCTGCCTCGGCTGCGCGGGATCGTCACCTCTCCGGTAGTTCGCCCGGACGGGACCCTGCTCCGCGAGCCTGGCTACGACCGGGCCACCGGTCTCTATCTCCAGCCGCGCGTGCCGCTCCGCCGCCTCCAGCCCGAGGTCACGGACGCGAGCCTGGACAGAGCGAAGGCGATCGTCCTCGGTGACATGCTCGCGGACTTCCCGTGGCAGGAGCCTTCCGACCGGGCCCACTTCCTCGGCGCCCTGGTCACCCCGATCCTGCGCCCGCACTTCTACGGGCCGACCCCCATGTGGATCCTCACCGCGACCGCGCCGGGCTCCGGCAAGTCCCTGCTGAAAGACATCCTCAAGGCCGCGTACGGGATCGCTGAGACGGCCTGGCCCGAGAACGACACAGAGCTGAGGAAGTCGATCACGACGCAGCTCTACACCACCGGGCAGCCGGTCGTCGTCCTCGACAACCTGCCCAACGGGTACGTGCTGAAGAGCCCGGTCCTGTCCTCGCTGCTCACCGCCGAGCACTGGGGCGACCGAGTGCTCGGCTCCACCTCGTCCGTGACCATGCCGAACGACCGCGTCTGGATCGTCACCGGCAACGCGCTGCGCACCGGAGGTGACAACGGCCGACGCGTCCTGTGGGTACGCCTCGACCCCAACTGCCCCGACCCCGACCAGCGTGACGGCTTCCGCGTGGGAGACCTGCGCCCCTGGCTGCGGACCAACGCGTCCACCGTCGTAGCAGCGCTCGTCACCATGGTCCGGGCTTGGCTCGCCGCTGGAGCACCGACTCAGCGCATCCGGAAAGGCGACTACTCGGAATGGGCCTCCATGGTGGCCGGCCTGCTGGCCTACCTGGGCGTCGAAGGCTGGATGGCCGACCGGGACAACGCCATCGACCAGGACGACGAGCAGCTCGAATGGGGCGCGTTCCTGGAGTCCTGGCGAGAGAAGCTCGGCGACCAGCCGCAGACGACGAGCGCCGTCCTCGGCTCTGTCGCTGACCACGTCCCGCGCCACCCGAAGACCGGCGAGATGCCCACCCCGAATGTCCTGGGCGGGTGGCTGAAGAGCCGCGCCGGCCGGTACTTCGGCACGCACAAGGTGGTCAAGGTCTGGGACGCACACCGCCGGGCGAACGTCTGGCGTGTCGAGGTCCACGAACAGCGCGGCACCGGACGGCACGAGTCATGACGGCCGCCGAGCTCGACGCAGGGAGTGCAGGGACCTGGCAGGGACCCGTGCAGGGACTTTCGCAGGTCCCTGCACGGGGCCTGATCAGCACTGACGCAGGGACGCAGGGAGTTGCGGGGGGTTCTCGCCGCCCCCCTTACTGCGCGCGCGTCACTCATGCATCGCGCACCGCACAACGGCGAGCGAATTCGAAAACGATCTGCGGCTCTCCCACTGCGTTGGCGTTGGGCTATCTCCCTGCAACTCCCTGCCTCCCTGCAAAGCCCCAGTTCAGCCCGGCGCAGGGACCCGGCGCAGGTCCCTGCGTGCCTCCCTGCAACTCCCTGCGCTCCCTGCAAAACCCCAGCAACCGAGACGAGGTGACCATGTCCTTCACGCCCCGCCCCTACCAGCTCGACGCCATCGAGGCGCTCCGGCAGGGATGGGCCGCCGGCCAGAACCGTTTGGCCGTCGTCCTCCCGACCGGCGCCGGGAAAACCGTGGTGTTCTCCCACCTGGCCCACCAAATGCTCGACAGCCTCGGCGGGCGCCGCGCCCTCGTCATCGCCCACCGAGAGGAGCTCATCGAGCAGGCAGCGTCCAAGCTGCTCGCCGTGGACCCGATGCTGCGGGTCGGCATCGTCAAGGCCCAGCGCGACGACCACGCGGACGCCGACGTGATCGTGGCCAGCGTCCAGACCCTGGCCGTCGCCAAGCGCCGCGAGGCCATCAAGGACATCGGCCTGATCATCGTGGACGAATGCCACCACGCCGCGGCCCGCACCTACATGGAGGTCCTCCAGCACTTCGGCGCATGGGACGGCGTCCCGACGGCCGGCTTCACCGCCACCATGACCCGCACCGACGGCGGCCTTGCCGAGGTCTGGGAAGACGTCGTGTTCCGTCTCGACATCCTCGACATGATCAGCGACGGCTACCTGTGCGACGTCCGCGGCAAGGCCATCACGGTCGACACCCTCGACCTCAACCAGGTGAAAACCCGCGGCGGTGACCTGGTCGACGGCCAGCTCGGCAAGGCGCTGGAGGACTCGGGCGCGCTGGACGCGATCGCCAAGGCCTACGTCGACCACGCGGGCGACCGGGCCGGCGTCGTCTTCACGCCGACCGTGGCGACCGCGCGGGCCGCCGCCGAGTCGCTGCTCGCGGTCGGCATCACGGCGGCCCCGGTGTGGGGCGACATGGGACGTGACGAGCGCCGGGCCACCCTCGCCCGGTACGCCGCCGGCGAGGTGCAGGTGCTCACCAACTGCATGGTCCTCACGGAAGGGTTCGACGCCCCGCACACCAGCTGCATCGTGGTGGCCCGCCCGACCAAGAGCCCTGGGCTCTACGTCCAGATGGTCGGCCGAGGCCTGCGCCCGGCCCCCGGAAAGCGGGACGCTCTCCTGCTCGACGTTATGGGCGCCGCCTCCCGCCACAAGCTCGCGTCGATGGTCGACCTGACCGAGCGGGAGATCGGCGACGCCGAGGAAGGCAAGAGCCTGCGGCAGGTCGCAGAGGAGCACGTCGCCAGGGAGAAGCGCCGCACGCTCGCGGCGCAGGTGACCGCCGAAGAGATCAACCTCTTCGGTCAATCAGGGATCCGCTGGCTGCGGACCGAAGACGGCACGTGGTTCATCCGGCTCACCTCGGCGATGTTCCTCTTCCTGGTCCGCGACCCCGGCACCCGGATGTACCGGATGCGCCGGTGGACGCAGGCGGACGGTGTGCACCCGCCGAAGGACGACGTGGCCCGTCCGCTGCCGGAGGCCCTGGCGTGGCTGGAGCAGCAGGCCAGGGTGCTCGCCCCGGGCGCGTTCGTCTCCCGCGAGGCCCGGTGGCGCCGCGCCCAGCCCAGCGACAAGCAGTTCGGGCTGTGCCGCCGCCTCGGCATCAAGGTCCCGCGCGGCAGCAGCGCCGGGGACGTCGCCGACCTCATCGACCAGGACCGCGTCGGCCGCGTCCTGGGCCAGCTGCTTCTTCCCGCCGCGTAGCGGTCCGGGCCTGCCGTTAACAGGCCCGGACCTCCACCCATCACATCACGGAGGCCCCAATGTCCCTCACCTTCACCGACATCTTCTGCGGCGCCGGAGGCTCGTCGACCGGGCTCGTCGCCGCAGGCCTCGAACTCCGGCTCGCCGCGAACCACTGGCAGCGCGCCATCGAGACCCACGCCGCGAACCACACCGGCGCCGACCACCTGTGTGCCGACGTCAACAACTACGACATGCGGCGCCTGCCCTCGACCGACGTGCTGTGGGCGTCCCCGATCTGCACCGAGCTGAGCCCGGCCGGCGGCCGACGTCGCAAGACCAGCGCTGGCGCGGGACAGCTCGCCCTGGAGGAGTTCGGCGCGATCAGCTCCGGCGCGTTCGACCGCACCCGGGCCACGTTCTGGGACGTCATCCGCGCCACCGAGGTCCACCGCTACCGCGCGGTCCTGGTCGAGAACGTCATGGAGGCCGCGGACTGGGAGCTGTTCGACGTCTGGCTCGCCGGGATGCGCACCCTCGGCTACAACATTCAGTTCGTCTCGCTGTCCTCCGCGCACGCCGGGGACGACAGCAACCAGGCCGCCCCACAGTGGCGGGACCGGATCTACATCGTCTGCACCCGCGAGGGCATCCCGCTGCCGGACGTGCAGCCGCGACCGACCGCCTGGTGCCCGACGTGTGAGGAGACCGTCACCGCGTTCCAGTCGTGGAAGAAGGACGGTCGCAAGCTGGGCAAGTACGGCCAGCAGTACGTGTACCGCTGCCCCAACGGGCCGCGCTGCCGTCACACGGTCGTCGAGCCGTACGTCCGCCCGGCCGCGAGCATCATCGACTGGTCCAACCTCGGCGTCCGCATCGGCGACCGGGACGCGCACGGGCTGCGCCCCCTCGCCGGGAACACGGTCACCCGGATCCGTAAGGGCCTCGACCTGCTCGGCGACCGCCGGATGGTCCTCACCGTGAACCACTCCGGCCACGACGGTCGGGCCTTCCCCGCGGACGCCGGCCCGCTGCCCGCGCGGACGGCGAAGATCGGCGACGCGATCCTCGTTCCCACGGGCGGCACGTGGAACACCACGGCGACCAGTACCGCCGAGCCGATGCGGACCCGCATGGCCAACCCGAAGGGGTTCGAGGCCCTGGTCACCCCGCCGCCGGCCGACGACTCGTTCATCGTGACCCTGCGCCGCAACTCCAGCGCCCGCCCGGTGTCCGAACCCGTCGACACCGTCACCGGGCAGGGACGGCACCACTGGCTCGTCATCCCCTACCGCAACGCCGCGACCAAGACCACGGGCGAGCCCCTTCACACCCTGGGCACGGTCGACTCCGCGGGCATCGCCTCCCCCGCGCCCGCGCTGGAGGACTGCCACTACCGGATGATCCAGCCGCGCGAGCAGCTGCTCGCCCAGCGCTTCCCCGAGGACTACATCGTCCTGGGCACCAAGGGCGAGCAGACGATGCAGGCCGGGAACGCGGTCTCGTGCAATGTCGCCCAGTGGCTCGGCAAGCGCGTCGCGGCGGTCCTGTGATGGCCCACCGTCCGCCCCTCGGCGTCTCCAGCGTCTGGCAGGCCGTCATGGAGCCCGCCGACTACCAGTGCCAGTGCACCGGTGGGCTCTGCGGGTCCACACACTCCAAGACCGGCCTGCGCTGCCTCAACACGGCCACCCACGGGCGCCTGATCGTCGCCCCCACTGACCTGACCCTGTCGGCCGTCGCCGCGGCAGCCGTGCCCACCGAGCAGCTGCGCGCCTGGTGCTCGGGCTGCCACGCGAAGGCCCAGAAGCGGCAGCTGGACAACCAGCGGGAGCAACAGCGCCAGGCCGCCGACGAACCCCTGTCCCTGTTCTGACCACGTCGGCCGCTCCGCAACACGGCTGCGGGGCGGCCTCCCACCCATCACACCAGGGAGGAACCAATGGCAGCGAACAACCACACCTGCTTGACCATCGAGTGCGACGTCTGCGGCCAGGACTACGCCCCCGACGACTACACGATCCACTTCCGCGACCTCGCCGAGGCCCGCGACGTCGCCAGCCGATCGGGCTGGACCGTCACCGCCGACCGGCAGGCCATCTGCGCCCTGGGCGACGCCGACCACCAGGCCGCCATCCACGCCCTGCTGCCGCCCGAGCCCATCACCCAGTGCACCGGCCAACTCGACCTCGACGGAAGGACGGAGGTCTGACCCATGACCCGCCTCGCCCACACGCTGTGCGCCATCTACGGCGCCACCGCCCTGTTCCTCGCCTACGCCACCGTCCAACAGGCCCTGTACGGCGCTCTGTGGGCGGTCGGTGCCCTCTCCGTGAGCTCGCTCGTCCCGCTCATCGCGCTCGTCCGCGAGATCGTGCACAGCGACACCATGCTGGCCGCCCGAGCCATGGTCGACAGCGCGCACGACGCCCTCGACCACGTGGCCCGGCCCTCGCTGCCCCGCAGGACCCCCGGCGCCGAGATCACCGTTGCTGACGCCCTGGCCGCGGCCTGCTGCGAGGTCTGGTGGGCAACCGCCGGCGCCGAACACGACCCGGCCACCTGCTCCAAGAAGGGCAGCAGCGCATGAGCAAGCGCAGGCACACCGCGAGCACCATCACCGACGACGCCCTCGACAAGTTGTACGCCAACGCGACCGCGGGCTGGCGCCGCGGTGACGAGTGGAAGGCACGCGCCGAGGCCGCCGAGGCAGCAGTCGAGAGGGTGCGCCAGATCCACAACCACGGCACCCGTACGGACACCTGCAACGACTGCGGGCAACCCTGGCCGTGCGAAGTCATCCGCGCGCTCGCCGCTTCCGAGGAGAACAGCAGCAAGTGAACTGCGAACTGTGCGGCGAGCCCGGCGAGGCGTACCTGTGCGAGCGTGACACCCGCCGCCTCGCCGGGCGCCTCGCCGTCCTGCCCGAGCTCGCCCGCGAGCTGGCCATGCACCTCGTGCCCGCCCGCACCGGCCCGGCCGAGCACGTCTCGGCCGCCCCGGGCGGCTCGCGCCCGCCGATCAGCCTGGCCGTGTTCGACGAGCTGCACGGCAACCGGGCGGGCGAGGTCCTGCACTCCTGGCGCGTAGACGTCCAGCGGGAGCGCTGGCCGCATCACGCCCCGCCGCCCCCGGCCGGGCTGCCCGCAGACTGCCGGTGGCTGTCGATGGAGCTGGGATGGATCGCCGCCGAGTACCCGGCGGCCGGCGAGCTGGCGCGCGAGGTGCGCGATCTGGAGGCTCAGCTCCGGTCGCTCGTCGGGGACCCGGTGCCGCGGCCGCAGCGGCTCGGCCTGTGCGTCGCCGTGACCGACGACAAGGGCACGGTGTGCGGGGCGGTGCTGTCACGGCTGCCCGGCCAGCCGGTGCGCTGCCGGTGGTGCCGGACCGAGTACCGGACCGAGACGGATCTGCTGCTGCTCGCCCACTACCAGCCGCGGGAGTCGGCGTGACACCCGTTGCCGCATGGGGGGTTGTGCAAAACCCCCCATGCGGTATGCTTCTGGAGGTGGACACACTCCCATGGCGGGACCGTCTCCGCACGGAAGACGAGCTGCTGGAACAGCTCAACGACCAGGCGGAACGGGCCCGCAGACGACGAGCGCAAGCTCTGAAGGACGGGGTCAGCGAACTCGGCAGCGTCTACGCGCTGGCGAAGGACCTGGGCCTGAGTCAGACCGCCGTGTCCAACGCGGTCAAGAAGTACACAACCGAATAGACGACAGCGAGGGCCGGACAGCAGCTCTCCCGGTGCTGGAACACCGAGGAGGCGCGCGCGCCGCCCGACCCTCTACCGCACATCCTGATCAGAGCAGGAGTCGGCATGACCGATCATTTCGCGCGCCCCGCCGGGGCCGCAAGTTCCGCACGCGTCGCCGAGCTGCACGCTCTCTGTGACGCCGACTACGCCAAGGGGCAGAGCGAGCGCGCCACGCCGCGACTCTCCCCGTCCTACGCCCCCGCCGCCACGCCGGCGGCCGAGCCGAGCGACCTCGATGTCGCCATCCGCGTCGCCCAGCAGCTGCTCGACAGCGACAGCGTCCTCTCCCTCCAGGAGTCGCTGCGCCTGCTGCTCCGCGCACTCGGCGCCGAGCCCGCCCGACGACCGCTCGCCCCGCAGCCGCCCGCCCGCCGCTGCCCTGCCGCCCACCTTGAGGACCCCACCCCCTGCGTGGGCCCGGTCGCCGTGGTGATCCTCGACCGACAGAACGGCGGCGCCCGGGGCTGCGAGCACCACGGCGCTCGCCTGCTCGCCTCCCTCGACGGCGGACGCGTCTACCCCCTCCCCGACGCCCCGCCCGGTACCGCCATCCGCGTCTTCAAAGCCGCCGCCGACACCCGCCCCTTCGCCTGGGTCGGTGAGCGTCGATGACCACCCGTAACCTCACCAAGGGCCAGGCCATCGTGCTCGGCGCGGCCGCCGTCGCCATGGTCGTCGTCGGCGCCGTCGGCGCGGCCGGCACTTACTCCAACGCCGTCGGTGCCTTCCACCGGCAGGCGACCGCCGCCGGCGTCGTTGCCGCGGGCGAGGGCCTGACCCTGATCCTCGCCCTCATCATGCTCGGGCGGACCATGCTCGGCATGGCATCCCCGGCCGTGGTCCGCGGCGGCATGTGGCTCGCCCCGCTGTCCGCGAGCTGCATCGGCCTGTCCATCGCCAGCAACCCACGCGAGGCCGCCGTGTACGCGGTCACCCCGCTCGCCATGTCCGGCGCAGCCGAAGGCCTCGGCCTCATCGCGCGCAGTGTCGTCGTCTACCGCACAGGCGTGGACGCCGAGGTGCAGCGGCGCAACGCCGACGCGGCCCGCCAGCTCGCCTACCACCGGGCGGTCGCCGCCGGGCACCCGGACGAGCGGAAGAAGAAGCGAGCGGTGCGCAGCTACTGGAGGCTCGCCCGGCACGTCGGCGTCGGCGACTCCAACCTCGGCGCCGCCCTCGTCGACGTCCAGCGCGGACGCATCACCGACGGCGCCGATGCGGCCCTCGCATCCATGTACGGCGCCACCACACCGGCCGCCGTCGAACCTCCCGCCGTCCACCCCCGGTCCATGTCCGCCACCGAGGTGCTGCGCGTCCGCTTCGCCGAGATGGACCCTGCGGATGCGATCCGGTTCGCCGCAGCTGGGCGACCGGATGCGGCCCCGGCCGACCTCGCCGCAATCCTCGGCGCCTACGACGTCCACGTGGACCCCGTCGCCGTCGCCCTGGTCCTCGGCACCCAGCCCCCCGAGTACACCGTCGACCGACCGGATACGCCCGCGCATCACCAGGTCACAGCGCTGCCCGCCGTGAATCTCCAGGGCGCGGTCGAGGAAGCCGCGGCCGCGCTCGGCGAGACCGCATCACCCCGCGCGATCGCCGAGCACCTTGAGCAGAACCGGCGTCTGGTTGTCGACGAGCCGTACATCCGCACCGCCCTCTCCCGGGCCGCAAAGAGGCCGCAGCCCGAGGCGCCGGCCAAGCCGATGGAGGGCGGATACGCATGATGCGCCTGATCTTCGGTGCGGTCCTCGGGCTGCTCGCCACTTGCTCGCCCCTGCTCGCCCTGCTCCTGGCCGTAGTCACCCAGCCCGCCGTCATCGCGTTCGCCGCCGGCGTCCTGCTGTGGCCGCGCATCGCCCGCACCGTGCGGAGGTGGGCCCAGTGACCGAGCTCAACCCGCTCGCCAAGGCCGAGGCCGCCGTCGCCGAGGCCGCCACGAACACCGACGTCATCCGGCTCGCGCTCGCCGCGGTCGAACTGGCCAAGACCGCCCAGCAGCAGCCGCAGCCCGCCTGCCAGCACCAGCAGCAGGCCCGGGAGTTCGACACCCGGAAGTGGCTGACGATCGGCGGCCTGGCCGTGGTCGGCGGATGCGTCGCCTGCTTCCTCGCCGCCGCGTTCGCCCTCGTCGCCGTGGCCGTGGCCGTCGGCGGGACCTGCGCGACCGCCTGCCTGCTCGTCCTGCGCTCCATGTGGCGCGACTACTCCAAGGGCCGCTGACCTGCCCTTCCGTCCCGCATGGCCACGGCCGTGCGGGAGCGGTAGGGCCGGACAGCCCGGCCCACGACCAGGAGGACCACATGCACCGCGCCTACGTCACCAGCGCTGGCCGAGGCTCGTACACCTGGGCCTGTTCCTGCGGGCGCCCGGGTGGCAACTACGGCAGCCGCCTCGCCGCGCAGGCCGCCGCTGACAAGCACGAAGGGAAGAAGTGATGGCCGCTACCAGCCAGGACCCGCACAGCGTCGGGGAGATCGTCCGCGTCGTCGTCCTCGGCGCCCGCATCGCCCGCCGCGAGGCCAAGGGCAAGTCCACCAAGGCCCTTGAGCGCCGGGCGGACGCCATCCGCGTCAAGGCGCAGGCCCGCGAGGACGCCCGCCGCGCGAGCCGCAAGAAGTAGCTGCACCCCGGGGGCGGCGTCCTACCGCCAAGCATGGCGCCGTCCCCGGGCCCCGGACCGCCCAACGAACGACCGGAGAGACCAAGCATGACTGACACCCTCATCCCCGCCGCGGCCGACGAGGCCGTGCAGGCCGTCGACCTGGACGCGCCGCCGCCCGTCGTCCCCGTCGACAACCCCAAGCTCCCCGACCCCGGCGTCACCACCGAGAAGCGGCGCCCGGTCGTCGCCCCGTGGTTGCGCTCCCGCGGTGACCTGCTCGCCACCATCGAGCGCGCCGCCGGCCACGCCGGATACGCCACCGCCTACCACGGGCTCCGCGCCCCCTGGTACGCCACGCAGCTCGCCCTCATGGCACCCCGCGGCACCGCCCGCCTGGTCACCGGCACGGCCCGGTGGGTGTGGGACCGCGAGGCCGCCCCGCTGCGGGACTTCGCTGTGCGCAGCGAGGACGTCGAGGAGTACATGCGCCTGGCCCGTCTGCGCTCCGGCCGCGTCCGCCTGCGCGGCCTGGTCACCGTCGTGGCCTGCGTGTTCGGCCTCGGCTTCGCCCTGTGGCTGTACGTCGTGGCCCCCGCCTACCTGTACGTCTTCGCCGCTGGCGGGGTGCTGACGCTCGGCTACTTCGGCCAGCAGCCCGACGCCCCGGTCATCGGCCCGGCCGTGATGCGCACCGAGCTCCAGAAGCTCACCGGCACGATCGTGCTGCGCGCCCTCGACGCGATCGGCAACGCCAAGATCTCCGCCGCCATCAAGCGCGGCGGCGACATGAACGGTATGCGCTTCACCAGCGAGATCACCCGCGACGGCCCCGGCTACCGCGCCGACCTCGACCTGCCGTATGGCGTCGTCCCCGAGGACGTCATGGAGGAGCGCCAGGCCCTCGCCTCCGGTCTGCGCCGCAAGCTCGGCTGCGTCTGGCCGTCCGGCGACCCCACCGAGCACGAAGGCCGCCTGATCCTGTGGGTCGGCGACAAGCCCATGAACGAGACCACCAAGCCGCCGTGGCCCCTGCTGAAGGAGGGCGAGGTCGACCTGTTCAAGCCGGTCGTCTTCGGCAACGACCAGCGGATGAGGGACATCGTCGTCTGCCTCATGTTCGTGTCCGTCGTCATCGGCTCCGTCCCCCGCATGGGTAAGACGTTCCTGCTCCGCCTGCTGCTCCTTATCGCCTCCCTCGACCCGCGGGCCTGGATCCTGGCCTTCGACTTCAAGGGCACCGGCGACCTCGGCCCCCTCGAACCCGTCTGCCACCGCTACCGCTCCGGCGAGGAAGACGAGGACCTGGAGTACGTCCTGCACGCCATGCGCGAGCTCAAGGACGAGCTCCGCCGCCGCGCCAAGGTCATCCGGTCCCTGCCCAAGTCCCGCTGCCCCGAGTCGAAGGTCACTCCGGCGCTGGCCAGCGACAAGAGCCTCGGCCTGCACCCGATCGTCGTCGGCTTCGACGAGTGCCAGGTCCCCTTCGAGCATGAGAAGTACGGTGCCGAGCTGGAGTCCATCTGCACCGACATCGCCAAGCGCGGCCCGGCCCTCGGCATCATCGGCATCTTCGCCACCCAGCGCCCCGACGCCAAGAGCCTCCCGCCCGGCATCAGCGCCAACGCCATCCTGCGCTTCTGCCTGAAGGTCATGAGCCACACCGCGAACGACATGGTCCTCGGCACCGGCGCCTACAAGGCCGGCATCCGCGCCACCATGTTCTCCCGCTCCGACCGCGGCATCTGCTGGATGTCCGGCGAGGGCGACGACCCCGTCATCGCCGCATCCGCGTTCGTCGACGGCCCGGCCGCCGAGGGCGTCGTCGCCCGCGCCCGCGAGTTGCGCGAGGCCTACGGCAACGTCACCGGCCACGCGATCGGCCAGGGCCCCAGTGAGAGCCGCGGCATGGACGTCCTCGGCGACGTCGCCAAGGTGTTCCGGGCGGACGAGGAGCAGCTGTGGTGCGAGCGGATCGCCGCCCGCCTCGCCGAGTCGTGGCCCGACGTCTACGGCGAGTGGACCACCGCGTCCGTCGCCCCGTCGCTGAAGCCGTGGGGCGTCGCCACCGCCGATGTGTGGGCCACCGGGGAGGACGGCAAGGGCACCACCAAGCGCGGTATCAAGCGCGCCGACGTCGCCGCCGCTGTCACCCGCCGGGCCGCCGATCGCGTCGCCGCGTAGCCCCAGGAACGACCGCTAGGCCTAGCACCCCACCCTGCTAGGCCTAGCACCTCCGCTAGCACCAGAAACCGCCCCTGACCTGTGACCTAGCGTCTAGCAGCAGGGGCCCCGGGAAACGGGAAACACCCAGGATTCGAGGGGGACAGACACCCATGTGGCTTGCGATGGCAGCCCTCATGCTCTGGCTCGGCGGCTACGCCGTGGCCTGCGCGGTACGACCGTTCGCGCCCTGCCGCCGCTGCCGCGGAACCGGCGAGACCACCCTGTTCGGGAAGCACCGAACGTGCCCGCGGTGCCGTGGCCGCAAGCTCCGGCTGCGCCTCGGCCGGCGCGCCCACAACGCCTGGCGACGCACCCACGAAGCCGGGACCCGCTGACCGCGAGAGGATGACCCCCATGGACGAACTGGTGCAGTGGCTCGTTGAGCAGCTGGACGAAGACGAGCGGATCGCGAAGGCAGCCGCTGAGGACGTCGGAGTACCGGAATGGACCGGCTCCGACGAGTCCGGTCACGCCTGGCGCTACCAACACGGAGGCGTCTGGGGCGACCACGACGGCCTGTGCTCGGACGCCCCGGAAGTCGTCGCGACCAATTACAAAACCCTTCAGCGGCACATCGCCAGCCACGACCCTGCTCGGGTGCTGCAGGAGATCGACGCAAAGCGGCGGATCATCGCCGAGCACGACATCAACGGCCGGCAGCTCGGGGACCACATGGACTGCCAGTCCTACGACTTCCCCTGTCTCACGCTGCGCCTGCTGGCTCTGCCCTACGCGGACCGGCCCAGCTACCGCGACGAGTGGCGGCCGTAGGCATTATGGAGGCATGGAGTCGCAGATCATCCGCCCCGGCTACCTGACCGCCCACCAAGTCGCCAGCGTCCTCGGCGTCGGCCTCCCTGCCGTGCGCAAGCTGGTCGAACGCGGCCAGCTTGCGCACGCCGGCGGCAGCGTCGGACAGCCCTGGTACGACGCCAAGGCCGTTGCCGCCCTCGCCGCCAAGCGGCTGTCCCGCAAGGCCGCTTGACCTGCGATCAAGCGAGTGTCACGCTTTCCGCGTACAGCCATGCCCGCACACGGGCATCACAGACACCCGAGGCCCCGCCACTGGCGGGGCCTTTGTCGTACCCGGGAGGCGCCCATGCCCACCCAGACCGAGGCGCCCCGCAGCGCCGCCGAGGCCGCCCACCAGCTCGCCCAGACCGGCGCGCACGTGCACTTCGTCTCCGACGGCCACAGCATCTGCCTCCGCGGCAGCTGCGGCCCCGCACCCCTGGCCCTCCCCGCCGCCACGCAGGAGCGGGCGCGCCTGACCCGGCTCTCCCTCGCCGTCGGCATCATCCGGCTCTGACCGGACCCCACACGCGCGGCGGCCCCCGGTGACCTGACACCGGGCGCCGCCGCGACAACGCCCGCCGCCCGGCCGGGCCTGGCGAGGCCCTGCGGAACACGGGCCGCATCACCGGGCGGCGGACTCCGATCGTCACAACCCGACCACACGACTTCCACCAGTCCCCCGCAAGGCGGATGATGCCCCCTCAGCCACACGTCCTTGGGGGGACCATGAACACCCGCACCGCGGCCTGCCTCGCCCTGCTCGCCCTCGCCGCCCTCACCGGCTGTAGCAGCGGAGGCGACGACAAGCCGGAACCGCCCGCCAGCACGGCAGCCACCGTCACCCAGACCGTGGACCAAGCAGCCGCCCGCGCGGCATGCGTCAGCGCCTGGGCCGACGTCATCCAGACCAACCCCGACGCCGGCGTCGAAGACGAGCCCGGCGCCTGCGACGGCCTCCCGGAAGACGACCGTCTCGACCGGTACATGGAAGGTCTCCAGCAGCGCAACCAGGCCAACCGCGACAAGGTCGCCGACTGCCTCGCCGATCCTTCGTGCACGTCCCTTCCCGTGCCGTAGACCCGAGGAGGCGCCCGTGGCCGGCAACCCCCGCAACGGGCGCCCCTACCGCCGCCTCTGCGACCACCAGCGCGCCCTCGGCCTGCCCTGCTGGTGGTGCGGCAAGCCCATCCGCTACGACATCACCGGCCCACTCGCTGGCCGTCACCGCGACGCCTTCACCCTCGACCACGCCGTCCCACTCAGCCGCGGCGGCAACCTCCTCGACCCCGCCAACGCCCGCTCAGCGCACCGCAAGTGCAACAGCGCCCGAGGCAACCGCACCGACCACAAGCGCCAGCCAGTGCGCGCGTCACGGAGGTGGTGACCACGGACGCCGAGGAACTTCCAGACCGTTGCTGCGGCTGCGTTGGGAAACATTGCTGCACTCACGGTGAGGCACCGTGCTCTACGTCGTGACCGGTCCGCCGGCCGCAGGCAAGTCCAGCTGGATCGAGGCGCGAGCCAGGCCCACCGACATCGTCATCGACCTCGACCGCATCACCCAGGCCCTGATGGGCCCTGGCGCGCCCGCATGGTCGCAGCACCCCGTCGCCATGAAGGTGGCGCACCGCGCCCGGTACGCCGCCATCGACGAGGCCGTCAAGCACGTCGACGAGGTCGACGTCTACCTGATCCACACCATGCCCAGTGCCAAGTGGCTGGCCAGGTACCGGCGGCACGGTGCCGAGGTGGTCGCGGTGGACCCAGGCAGAGACATCGTGATGCAGCGCGTCAAGGACATGCGCGCGCCAGGACTACAGGCTGTGGCGACGCGCTGGTACGCACAGCAGGCCAAGCAGCGCAGCGAACACAGAGTCACGCGCCAGGCTTCACGCACCTGGTGACTCGCCGCCCCGGCAGCCATGCCACCGGGCGTCGATCACTCGGTGAGGGTGGCTGGCGCCGGTCGCCGGTCGGCCGGCCGATGGAGTCGCGCAGGGTGAGGGTGAGCACTCGGCCGGGCCGCGAGGCTGGTCGGAGCGCGATCGGACCCCGAGGGAGGGGGGCCCGACCTCATCGTGGATCCGCCCTTCCCGGGCGACCCAAACGCCCTTGTCGCCCGGTTTTTTGCGCGGCCAAATCGAGTCGCTATTCACCGCGAACTCAGTTGGGTCGAATTAGTGGACCGTCACCCTCTGTGATGTCACGCTGAGTGAGGGGCGGTGGTGATCATGACTGTCGCCGACAAGATCGCCGAGGAGCTTGACGCTCTTCACGCCGAAGAGACGTCGCCCGGAATGGCGGCCGTCGTCCTCGACCTCGCC
>NZ_JBEOWS010000162.1:0-20732 GCF_040296125.1 Streptomyces sp. NPDC002265
AAAAACAAAACCACCACTACACCAAAATCGAATTTAGGTTTTTCTTCATGTTTTTCTAGTGGTCTTTTCTCCATAATGGGGGGTGGGGCGGTCCCCCCGCGGGACACCGGCACACTCACCCGGTCCGCTCGGCCCCCTGGGACATCCCTGCCGTCATGCCTCCGGCACCTGCTCGAACCGCCAGCGGTGCACCGCCCGGGTGACCAAACCCGGCTCGGGTTCGGGGAGTTCGGGCAGGTCGGCGTCGTGGGGCGCGTCCCACCAGGTGATGACGAGGACACGGTCCTGGGGGGCGTGGAAGGTCTCCCGGCGCAGCGGCGGCCGTCCGGGCAGCCGCTGTTCCCGCGCCCAGGCGAGCAGTTCGGCGCCGCGCCCGCTCGCCGCCCGCGCCTCCCACATCAGCGCGACGGTCATGAGTAGAGGTTGTCCTTGCTGACCTCGTGCACATGATCGTGGCTGTGGCTGTGGCCGTGGCCGTGTTCCCGCTCGCGGCCCGGTACATGAGGGTCCGTCACCGGCAGCGAGGAGTCGGCCGAGAGATCCCAGTCGGACGCGGACCGGCCCCGGGCGACCATCTCCGCGCCGAGCGCGGCCACCATCGCGCCGTTGTCGGTGCACAGCTTGGGGCGCGGCACGCGCAGCCGGATCCCGGCCGCCTCGCAGCGCTCCTGGGCGAGGATCCGCAGCCGGGAGTTGGCGGCGACACCGCCGCCGATCATCAGATGGTCGACGCCCTCGTCCTTGCAGGCCCGTACGGCCTTGCGGGTCAGCACGTCCACGACCGCCTCCTGGAAGGACGCCGCCACGTCACGCACCGGCACCTCCTCCCCCGCCGCCCGCCTGGCCTCGATCCAGCGGGCCACGGCCGTCTTCAGTCCGGAGAAGGAGAAGTCGTACGCCGGGTCGCGCGGCCCGGTCAGCCCGCGCGGGAAGGCGATGGCACTCGGGTCGCCCTCCTTGGCGTACCGGTCGATGACCGGGCCGCCGGGGAAGCCGAGGTTCAGCACCCGGGCGATCTTGTCGAAGGCCTCGCCCGCCGCGTCGTCGATGGTCGCGCCCATGGGGCGGACGTCGGAGGTGATGTCCGTGGACAGCAGCAGCGAGGAGTGGCCGCCGGAGACCAGCAGGGCCATCGTCGGCTCCGGCAGCGCGCCGTGCTCTAGCTGGTCGACGCAGATGTGGGAGGCGAGGTGGTTGACGCCGTACAGCGGCTTGCCGAGCGCGTAGGCGTACGCCTTCGCCGCCGAGACGCCGACCAGCAGGGCACCCGCCAGACCGGGTCCCGCGGTGACCGCGATGCCGTCCAGGTCGCGCGCGGAGACCCCGGCCTCCTTCAGCGCGCGGTCGATGGTCGGCACCATCGCCTCCAGGTGCGCGCGGGACGCCACCTCCGGCACGACCCCGCCGAAGCGCGCGTGCTCGTCGACGCTGGACGCGATGGCGTCGGCCAGCAGGGTGGTACCGCGGACGATGCCGACGCCGGTCTCGTCGCAGGAGGTCTCGATCCCCAGGACCAGGGGTTCGTCAGCCATTGATCTCTGTTCCTTGTTCGGGGGTGGAGCCCTCGGCGGAGCCGCTGCCGGATTTCATGGTCAGGCGCATCACCAGGGCGTCGACGTTGCCCGGCTGGTAGTAGCCGCGGCGGAAGCCGATGGGCTCGAAGCCGAAACGCTCGTAGAGCCGCTGGGCGCTGACGTTGTCGACCCGGCATTCGAGCATGACCTCGGCGCACTCGAAGGTGGTCGCGGCCCGCAGCAGTTCGGTCAGCAGCCGGGAGCCGAGGCCGGTGCCCTGATGGTCACGGGCGACGGCGATGGTCTGCACATCCGCCAGCTCGCCGGAGGCGGCCAGGCCCGCGTAGCCCACGACCCGGCCCTCGTGCTCGGCCAGGACGTACCGCCGGGTCGCCCCGGGGCCGCGCGCATGGGCCAGTTCGGACCAGAACATCCCCCGCGACCAGGCGTCCTCGGGGAAGAGTTCCTTCTCCAGCTCCAGCACGGGGTCGATGTCCCACCAGCGCATCTCGCGCAGGCGAGGAGTCACGGGCTCGGTCACTTGGGGGTGACCACCTTGTAGTTCTTGGGCACCTGCGCGTCGGGCCGGCGCAGGTACAGCGGCCGGGGTTCGGGCAGTTCCTCGCCCGCGGCCAGTCTCTCGGCGGCCAGCGAGGCGAGGGCCGCGGCGGAGACGTGCTCGGGCTCGCGGGCGACCGGGAAGGTGTCGGGGTAGAGCAGCGCGCCCGCACCCACGGCCGGGAGCCCGGCCACCTGGTCGGCGATGTCGGCGGGCCGGTCCACGGCGGGGCCGGTCAGCCGGGTGCGGGAGTCGGCGTACGTCGCCCAGTAGACCTCCTTGCGGCGGGCGTCGGTCGCCACGACGAAGGGGCCCTTCTCGATGTCGGCGGCGTACGCGAGGCCGTCCAGCGTGCACAGGCCGTGCACCGGGACGCCGAGCGCGAGCCCGAAGGTGTCGGCGGTCATCAGACCGACGCGCAGCCCGGTGTAGGGGCCGGGTCCGGTGCCGACGACGACCGCGGTGACGGCGTCGAGCTTCAGCCCGGCGTCGGCGAGCACACGGTCGACGGCCGGCAGCAGCAGCTCGCCGTGCCGGCGGGCGTCGACCTGGCTCGACGAGGCGATGACGTCCGTGCCGTCGTGCAGCGCGACGGTGACGGCGGGGGTGGCGGTATCCAGAGCGAGCAAGAGCACGCAAACAGCCTACGGCTCCGCGGCCCCTGCCGGACGCGCTGTGCCCGGCCCGGGGTACGGGAAAAGGCCCCGGCCCGGGTCCGGGGATGCCCGGCCCGGGGTACCGGGACGCCCGGGCCGGGGTGCGGCGGGAAGCGCGCGGGGGTCCGACACGGGCCCCGGCCGCGCGCTCGCACGCCCGGGCCGGGCGGGACCCGGCTGCTAACGTCGCCGGGAGGCACGGCGTACGGCGCTCGGTACGGATGCAGAGGTGGCAGCGGTGGCAAGCAGCAGCGCGGGAATCGTGGCCGGGCTGACCGCGACGGCCGTGGCGGCGGTCGCCTTCCTCGCCTACCAGGCCTCGTCGACCGTCCCGGCCGGTTTCGACGCCACCGGCGCGGTCGGCGCGCCCTCCAAGGCGGCCGCGAAGGCTCCCCGGGACAGGAGCAACCCCACCGCGCTGCCGAAGAACTCCGGTACGGGTGAACGGGTCGTGTACTCGGTGGACGACGACCGGGTGTGGCTGGTCGGCGGGAGCGGCCGGGTCGAGCGCACCTTCGCGGTCAGGCCGGGCAGCGTCGACCCGCTGCCGGGTTCCTACTTCGTCACCTCCCGCTCGAAGGCGGTCACCGGCACGGACGGCACCCCCATCGAGCACGTCGTGCGCTTCGCCGACGCGGGCGACGTGGTCATCGGCTTCAGCGCGGCCGTGGAGCCCCCGGAGGACCCCTCCGACACGAGCGTGAAGACGGGCGGCATCCGCGAGTCCCGCAAGGACGGCGACGCGATGTGGGTGTTCGCGACGGTCGGCCAGAAGGTCGTCGTGATCCGCTGAGCTTCGGCTCTCCGCCGGTCGCGCGGTCTCGCGGTCGCTCTACGCCCGTTCGCCGGTCGGGCGATCTCGCGGCGGCCCACCGACCGTACGCCGGTCAGGCGGCCCGGCGGCGGCCCTCCGTCAGTTCGTCGGGCGCGCGGGGCGGGGTGGAGATCGCGTCCGCGGCCGCGCACGAGGCCAGCAGCTCACGCATCGACGGTCTGCTCGTCGACGGTCCGCGCTGGGACAGGCCGCGCAGGGCCGACCCGCGCTGCGCGGGCTGCGCCTGGGGTTCCGTAGCCGGCATGGACGCCTCCTGAAGGCCGGGGGCGGACGTGGTTAGGTAGACCTAACTACGAACTGGATACCATGTGACCACGCCCGGAGCACCCGGCGCAACATCTTGCCGACGGGTTGTCGGAACGTTCATGCGAACGTCCCAGCCGGCGCGAACCCCGTCCTGGACGGTCTCAGGCCGCGAGAACGCTCAGGTCGACCGTGCCCCAGCGCTCCCCGAGGCCGGTCACGGTCACGTGCCGCACCTCGTCGGTCGTGTCGCCCACGGCCCGGTGGATACGGACCTGGAGCCGCTCGTCGGTCAGCTCCTCGACCTTGCCCTCGCCCCACTCCACGACGATCACGGACTCGGGCAGGGAGACATCGAGGTCGAGGTCCTCCATCTCGTCCAGCCCGCCGCCCAGCCGGTAGGCGTCGACGTGCACGAGCGGAGGGCCGTCGCCGAGCGAGGGGTGCACCCGGGCGATGACGAAGGTCGGGGACGTGACGGCGCCGCGCACGCCGAGGCCCTCGCCGAGCCCGCGGGCGAGCGTGGTCTTGCCCGCGCCGAGCTCGCCGCTGAGCATCACCAGGTCGCCCGCGCGCAGCAGCTTGGCCAGACGGCGGCCCAGTTCGCGCATCTGGTCGGGCGAGGTGACGGTCAGTTCGAGGTCAGCCGGGCTGTGCGGTGCTGCTGGTGCTTCCATAGCCACCCACGGTAGCCCCTGCAGGCACGGCACCGGCGCGGGTGAGCAGGTCGGCGAGGCGGTCGGTCACCGCCTCCGGGTGTTCCAGCATCACCAGGTGCCCGGCGTCCGGCACGAGCACGAGTTCGGCGTCCGGCAGCAGACCGGCGATGGCCTCGCTGTGCTCGCTGGGCGTCACCAGGTCACGGACCCCGGCGAGCACCAGGACCGGCATGTCCCTGAACAGCCCGAGCGCCTCGGTCTTGTCGTGGTCGGTGAACGCCGGATAGAACTCGGCGACCACGTCGATCGGCGTGCTCTCGATCATCCGTTCGGCGAATCGCTCGACCGCGGGATCCACGTCCCGGGACGCGAACGAATACCGCTTGATGATCCCGGCGAACAGCTCCGCCGTCGCCCTGCGCCCCTTCTCCACCAGCTCGGCCTGCTGCCCCAGCGCCTTCAGCACACCGGGGAGCACCCGGCGCACCGCGTTGACGCCGGCGACGGGCAGCCCGAAGTTGACCTCGCCGAGCCGCCCCGACGACGTACCGACCAGGGCCGTGGCGACCACCCGGTCGCGGATCAGCTCCGGGTACAGGGCCGCCAGCGCCATCACCGTCATCCCGCCCATGGAGTGGCCGACCAGCACGATCGGTCCGTCCGGCGCGGCGGCGTCGATGACGGCCTTCAGGTCCCGGCCCAGCTGGTCGATGGTGACCGGCGCACCGCCGCCGTTCTGCGCCGCCCCGCGCCCGGACCGGCCGTGGCTGCGCTGGTCCCAGTGCACGGTCCGTACGACACCGCGCAGCGCCGCCCGCTGGAAGTGCCAGGAGTCCTGGTTGAGGCAGTAGCCGTGGCTGAAGACGACGGTGACGGGGAGGGGGGCCTTGCGGCCGAAGAGCCGGCGCCTGCGGGGTGCCGGGCCGCCCTCGGGCTCGACGTCGTCGACCTCGTAGTAGAGCTCGGTGCCGTCGTCGGCGTACGCCTTGCCGGGGGTGCCCCGCAGCGCGCCGTAGGGGCCGGTGGAGTCCAGTGCGAGCCGGGCCCGCCTGCGCATCCCGCGTCCGACGGTCATCCGCTCGATGGCGACGCCGGCGGCCGCGCCCGCGGCCAGCACGCCTATCGCGGCACCCGCGAGACCGGTCGTCCTGCGCCAGCCGCCGGACGCCGCCGCGGCGGAGGCGACGGCCGCTGTGGCGCTCGCGACGGCCTCCGCACTGCTCTCGCTCACGTACCGCTCCTCTTCCCCGTGTCGGCCGTGACGGCCGGACCGGCCGCCGTCGCCGTACCCGCCGGGTCGGCCGTGGTCGTGGTGGTCGTGGTGGTCGTCGTACTTGTCCCCGGTTCCTCGTTCACATAGACGCGAGGAACGCGCGTTCCGATGCGCGTGACGATCTCGTACGCGATGGTGCCCGCGGCCTGGGCCCAGTCCTCCGCGGTGGGCTCGCCCCGGTCGCCGGCGCCGAAGAGGACCGCGCGGGAGCCCGGCTCGGGCTCGTCGCCGCCGAGGTCCACGACGAACTGGTCCATCGCGATCCGCCCGGCGGCCGTGCGCCACTTGCCGTCGACGAGGACCGGTCCGCTGCCGGAGGCGTGCCGCGGGATGCCGTCCGCGTAGCCGACGGGCACCAGGCCGAGGGTGGTCTCACCGGGGGTGACGTAGTGATGGCCGTAGCTCACCCCGTGACCGGCCGGGACCCGCTTCACCAGCGCGAGGGACGCCGACAGCGTCATCACCGGGCGCAGCCCGAGGTCGGCGGGGGTGCCGAGTTCCGGGCTCGGCGAGATGCCGTACACGGCGATCCCGGTCCGCACGAGGTCGAAGTGGCTCTCGGGCAGGGTCAGCGTGGCGGGCGAGTTGGCGATGTGCCGCACCTCGGGGCGGACCCCGCGCGCCTCCGCGTACGCCAGCATCTCCCGGAAGAGGCCGAGCTGCGCGGCGATGGAGGGGTGCCCGGGTTCGTCGGCACAGGCGAAGTGCGACCAGAGCCCGGTGATCCGGACCAGCCCCTCGGCCTCGGCCGCCAGGGCCGCGCCGACCAGCTCGGCCCAGTCCTCGCCGGGCTGGCAGCCGCTGCGGCCGAGCCCGGTGTCGGCCTTGAGCTGCACCCGCGCGGGCACACCGGCCGCCCGCGCCGCCTGTGTGACCTCCCGCAGCGCCCACATCCCGCTGACGGAGACGTCGAGGCCGGCCTCGATCGCCTGCTGCCAGGGCCCGCCGGGCGCCCACAGCCAGCACATGATCCGCCCCGGCAGGCCGGCGGCCCGCAGCGCCAGGGCCTCCTCGGGGGTGGCCGTGCCGAGCCAGGTCGCTCCCGCGTCGAGGGCCGCTCGGGCGCAGCGGACCGCGCCGTGGCCGTACGCGTCGGACTTCACGACGGCCATGAGGGCCGCGCCCGGCGCGAGGGCGCGCAGGGTACGCACATTGGCCCGCAGGGCCGCCAGGTCGATCTCGGCGCGGGCACGCAGGGGGGCGGTCGGCGAAGGTGCTGTCTCATTCATGGCGCCCCCAGTGTCTCAGAGGGGTGCGGCGGCCCTTCGGCACCGGCCCGGGTGGGCGGGACCACGGCACCGGCCCGGGTCCGGAGTGCTAAGGCGCCGGCCTGTGCCCCCACACGTACACGCGGTCGTTCAGCTTCAGTACGCCCCACAGGGTGCGCGCGTCGCCCAGGGTCAGATTCACGCAGCCCCAGGAGCCGACGGTCGTGTAGAGGCTGCCGTACACGGCGTGGAAGGCCTCTCCGCCGTCGAAGAACTGGGAGTACGGCATGGGGGTGTGGTAGATCGTCGACACGTGGTTCTTGTGCCGCCAGTAGATCGTGTGCCATCCGGGCCGTGTCCGGTGCCCGATCCGCCCGCTGCGCATCGGCACGGGCCCGAACAGCACCTTCTCCCCCTTCTGCACCCACGTCAGCTGCCGGTCGAGGTCGACACAGGCCACCCGGTACGTCCGCACCGGGCACTTCCCGGCCGCGTTGGGGTCCTTCCTCGCGGACTTCAGCATCATCCGCGCCCAGGTCACGGTCCCGGCGAACCCGGTGGCGGGCTTGATCTTCTCCTTCTCCTGGAACGCCCGGATCGCCAGGCAGTCGGCCGCCGACTGCTTCCCGTCCGCCTTCAGCTTCAGCCAGCGCTCGACCTGCCGCTGGAACGGCCCGGTCCGGGAACTGCACGTCACGCCCGCGACCGCGTCGGCCAACGGGACGTACTCGACCAGCGCGTAGGTCCCGCGCCCGGCGGCGCGCGGCTCTACGGCGTCCTCGGCGGCGCTTGGCACGTACGTCCTCGGTGCCAGCATCTGGTCGGGGGTGTCGATCTGCCAGGGCTGGTACGGCCCCGGCGGCACCCCCGGCACGAGTTCGCTCTCGGGGCCGGCGGCGGGGCCGGGCGCGGGCACGGGACCGGTGACGGAAAGCGTGGCGGGAGGCCGGGGCGCGGCCTGGGCGGCGACGGCACCGGCGGGAAGCACGGCGACGGCGGCGAGCAGAGCGCCGATCCCCCGCACCGCCCGCGCTCCGCGGACTCCTCGCGCTCCCCCGGCTCCTCGGACTCCCCCGACTCCCCCGAATCCCCGGATTCTTCGCATTCGTACGCTGATCATGCGATCAGCGAATCGTGATGGGGGACCGCACGGGGGGGTGGCGCGCGGCGGGGTCCCCCGATCAGCCGGGTCCCCCGTTCAGCCCTTGCGCCGGGCAGCAGGCAGCTGACCGGCTCCCAGCAGCAGGATTCCGGTGATCAGGAGCGCGTTCGCGGCGAAGAAGCGGACCTCCCAGGACGGCGTCGGCAGCGCACCGAAGTAGAACAGCCCCTGCGACACGCAGGACGCGCCCATCAGGAGTGCTCCGGTTCCGTAGACACGGTGATGCCGGACATGGCGGCGCGCCCACGGCAGCGTCCACCCCGTACGTATCGAAGCCACTCCCAGGGCCATGAACAGCAGGCCCAGGACCAAGCCGATTCCGACGACCCATTCCACAGGGCTTCCTCCGTACGACGAACACAGGCGTCAGGACCGGCGTCGACAAGACGGGCGTCAAGACGTCACGACCAGGACGCACGCATGCTGCCGCCACTCGTCGCGGGGCGGCAATGCCGGACTCCGGCAGTCATCGGCGCGCTTCACTGCGCAGGCACGGCAAGGCGCTTCCGACCCGCTCGCTCCGGGGCCTGTCCGGCGGATCACGCCGCAGAAGCGGGGTGTGGCACGCCCGTCTGCGGCAATACGGCACGGCGGCTTTCCTGCGACTTGATCCGCCGGACAGGCCCTAGTCCCGTACGTCCCGCCAGGCTCCCGGAATCGCCTCGGCCACGTCGTGCGCCCCCGCCGGCGCCCCGTCCGAGGCGAACCGCCCCGCCAGCCCGTGCAGATACGCCGCCACGCTCCCCGCGTCGACCGCGCTCAGCCCCGCCGCCAGCAGCGATCCGCCCAGCCCCGACAGCACGTCCCCGCTCCCGGCCGTGGCCAGCCAGGACGTGCCCGTCGGATTCACCCGTACGGTCCGTTCCCCGGGGCCCGCGACCAGCGTCGTCGAACCCTTCAGCAGCACGGTCGCCCCGTACCGCCCCGCCAGTTCCCGCACCGACTCCAGCCGCGCACCCTCGACCTGTTCCCGCGCCACGCCGAGCAGCGCGGCGGCCTCCCCGGCGTGCGGGGTCAGCAGGGTCGGTGCCGTACGCGCCCGTACCGCCCCGGGGTCGGCCAGCCGCAGCCCGTCGGCGTCCAGCAGCACCGGCACGTCCGTCGCCAGCACCTCCGCCACGGCGTCCGCGTCGTCCCCGGCCCCCGGTCCGACGACCCACGCCTGGACGCGCCCGGCGTTCCCGGGCCCCCGGTCCGACACCAGGGTCTCCGGGAACCGTGCGATGACGGAGTCCCCGGCGGGCCCCACGTACCGCACCGCCCCGGCCCCGCCGCGCAGCGCCCCGGCCACGGCCAGCACCGCGGCTCCCGGGTAGCGCGCCGACCCGGCGGCGATGCCGACGACACCGCGCCGGTACTTGTCGCTCTCCGGGCCGGGCAGCGGCAGCAGCGCGGCCACGTCCGCGTGCTGCAACGCCTCCAGCTCCGGCTCGGCGGGCAGTTCGGGCCCGAGCCCGATGTCCACGAACCGCACGGTCCCGGCGTACTCGCGCGCCGGGTCGATCAGCAGTCCCGGCTTGTGCGTCCCGAAGGTCACCGTCAGGTCGGCGCGCACGGCGGCGCCCCGCACCTCCCCGGTGTCCGCCTCCACCCCGCTGGGCAGGTCGACGGCGACGACGGCCGCCCGGGACTCCTCGACGAGCGTGGCCAGCGCCGCCGCCTCCGGACGCAGGCCGCCGGCGCCCCCGATGCCCACGATGCCGTCGACGACGAGAGCCGCCCGGCGGATCGGCGCCTCGGCCGCGTCCGGGGCGACCGTCACGCCACCCGCCCGGCGCAGCGCGGCGAGGCCGCCCGCGTGGGTGCGCTCCGGGGCCAGCAGCACCGCCGTGACACCCGCGCCGCGCCGGGCCAGCCGGGCCCCGGCGTACAGGGCGTCGCCGCCGTTGTCGCCGCTGCCGACCAGCAGCACGACCCGGGTGCCGTAGACCCGCCCGGCCAAGTCCGCGCAGGCGGCGGCCAGTCCGGCGGCGGCACGCTGCATCAGCGCGCCCTCCGGCAGCCGCGCCATCAGCTCCCGTTCGGCAGCCCTCACCGTCTTCACGCTGTACGCAGTACGCATGGGTCCGAGTCTTCCCTACGGCACCCGCACCCCGCAGGTTCCGACCCTCCCTCGGGCCCCCGGCAGGCTCCCGGTCACCCCTCCGCCACGACCACCGCCGAGGCCACCCCGGCGTCGTGACTGAGGGACACGTGCCAGGAGCGCACCCCGAGTTCCGCCGCACGGGCCGCCACCGTGCCCGTCACCCGCAGCCGGGGCTGCCCGCTGTCCTCGACGAACACCTCGGCGTCCGTCCAGAGCAGACCGGCCGGCGCGCCCAGCGCCTTGGCCAGCGCCTCCTTCGCCGCAAACCGCGCCGCGAGCGAGGCGATGCCCCTGCGCGCCCCGCTGGGAAGCAGCAGTTCCCGCTCAAGGAACAGCCGTTGTGCCAGTCCGGGCGTGCGCTCCAGCGACGCCGCGAACCGGTCGATCTCGGCCACGTCGATACCGACCCCGATGATGCTCATGCCGAGCACCCTACGGCCGGCGATCCTCGGTCGGCGGACTGTCACAGCGGGCTGCTAGCCTGCGGCAACTTGATCACATCAGTCACACAAGCCACACCCATCACACATCACGCATGACACGTCATGCGTCACGCACGTGACCGGTGTGGCACCACCCGTATCACTCACACCATGCACGACAGCGCGCGCCGGGGGGCCAGTCGGCGCGCTCCGGACGGCGACGCCAGGGGGCGGAGGAATGAGCAGTTCCAGCAACGGCAGGGACGGGACACCCGGAGGTACGTACGGGGGCTCCTGGTCCCTGGTGACCGACCCGTACGACTACCTGCCCGGAGTCGCCCCGCTGCGCCCCGCGGCACAGGCCGGCGACTGGCCCGCCGTACGGGCCTTCTTCAACGGCCTCGACTCCGCCGACCAGGTCTCCTACGCCTCGGGGCTCCTCTCCGACATCGACGGCGTCGAGGGCTTCCTGGAGCGCGCGGTCGCCGAGCTGCCCCACGACCCGCTGCCGCGCACCCTGCTGGCCAGGCGGTACATCGGCATCGGCTGGGGCATCCGCAGCGCCGCTCGCGCGAAGCACGTCTCACGCGACCAGTTCGACCGGTTCCACGCCTGGCTGCGCAAGGCCGAGCAGATCCTTATCGAGGTGTGCGCCGAGCAGCCCGCGTACGCCCCCGCCTGGACGGCCCGGCTGATCACCGCGCGCGGTCTGGAACTGGGGCAGGCCGAGGCCCGCCGCCGCTACGACCGGCTCTCCGGCCACCACCCCCACCACTACCGCGCGCAGCTCCAGCTCCTCCAGCAGGTCTGCCCCAAGTGGAGCGGTTCCTGGGACGACGCGCACGGCTTCGCCAGGGAGTGCGCGACCCGGGCACCCGACGGCGCGGTGAACGCCGCCCTGGTCGCGGAGGCTCACATCGAGCACTGGCTGGACCTGGACAGCGGCGCCGACACCGCGTACCTCAGGGGCCTTCCGGTCCGCGACGACCTGCGGTTCGCCGCCCAGGTGTCCGTGCTGCACCGCGACCACCGGCCCGACTGGAACACGGTCGGCGCGCACAGCACGTTCGCGATGGCCTTCTCGCTCGGCGGCCACTTCGAGGACGCGGCACCGCACTTCGCCGCGCTGGGCAACACGGTCGCGAAGTCCCCGTGGGACTACCTGCCGGACTGGCGCAACCAGTTCACCAAGTTCCGCAAGTCCGCGCTGGCGACGCTCTGAGGGGAGACCGCACATGACCACGCAACCGCACACCGACAGCGGCACGAGCTCCGCCCACACCGGCACCTACACCGGCACCGGCACCGGCACCGATCTCTCCGCCCTCGACGGCCTGATATCCCACACCACCACCCAGGGCGTCCGCACCCTCTACGCCCCGCGCCCCGGCGAGATCACCGCCGGTCTCTTCTTCCGGGTGGGCCGCGCCGACGAGACCCTGGCCACCGCCGGGATCACCCATCTCGTCGAGCATCTCGCCCTGCACCGCCTGGGTCTGTCCGACCTGCACTACAACGGCGCGACGGCGAACACGTACACCCTCTTCCACGTCACCGGCAGCGAGGACGAGGTGGTCGCGTACCTCAACAGCGTCTGCGCGGCCCTGCGCGATCTGCCGCTCGCCCGGCTGGAGACGGAGAAGGAGATCCTGCGCACCGAGGCGGCGGGCCGCAGCGGCGGCCCCGGCTCCCAGCTGCCGCTGTGGCGCTACGGCGCCCAGAGCTACGGCCTGACCAGCTACAGCGAGCTGGGCACCTGGGGTCTGACGGCCGACCAGGTCCGGCACTGGGCCGAGACCCGCTTCACCCGCGACAACGCGGTGCTGTGGCTGACCAGCGACAGCGTGCCGGCCGGGCTGGACCTCACGCTGCCCGCCGGCACCCGCTTCCCGGCCCCGGCGGCGACCAGCGCGCTGCCGGTGACCCCCGCGTACATCCACGGCGACGACGGCCATGTGGTCTTCACGTCCGTCCTGCGCCGCTCCACCGCGGCCTCCGTCTTCGCGGACGTGCTGGGCCGGGCCCTCTTCCAGGACCTGCGCCAGGAGGGCGGCTACTCGTACTCGGCGGAGGCCGACTACACCCCGCGCGACGCCGACCACGCGACCCTCACCGCGTACGCCGACGCACTGCCGAAGAAGCAGGACGCCGTGGTCGGCGGCTTCGTCGACACCCTGGCGCGGCTGCGCGCGGGCCGTATCGAGCAGTCCGAACTGGACTCGGCACGGGGCAGGATCCTCAAGCGGTACGACAGTCCCGACCTCGGCGCCTCCTCCCTTCCGTCGTACGCGCTCAACCTCCTGCTCGGCCACCGCCTCCTCTCCCCCGAGCAGCACCGCGCCGAGCTGAACGCAGTCACGCTCGCCGATCTGCGCGAGGTGGCCCGGGAGGCCTGGTCCACCGGGCTCCTCCAGGTACCCGGCCGGGGCGCCGACTGGGCGGGCTTCGAGTCCGCCCCGCAGTACTCGCAGGCAGCCGTCGTCGGCACCCGCCACCAGTCCCTGGAGGACGACCGGGTCACCCTGGTCATCGGCAACGAGGGCGTCAGCCTCGCCACCCCCGGCGGCCCGGTCACCGTCCGGTACGACGCCTGCGCGGTCATGACCACCCGTCCCGACGGCGCCCGCAGCCTCACCGGTACGGACGGCTTCTGCGTGTCCGTCGAGCCGACCCTGTACCGGGGTGTGACGCCGGAGCGGATCGCGGCGGTCGACGCGTCCGTCCCCACGGCCGCGGTGGTCCCGCTGCCGGCCCGCGACCCGCAGCAGATACCCCGGCCCCGCGAACGGCAGGCCGCCCCGCAGTCCACGGGCAGCGGCCGCTCCACCTGGGCCTGGACCCTCGGCCTCTGGCTGGTCGGCGTGCCCACCTTGATCTGGAGCCTGCTGTCCACCGTGGTCACCGTCGGCGAGCTGGGCGCCGCGAACCCCGATTCGGACGCGGTGCTCGGCGTCTGGGTGATGGCCCTGCCGCTGCTGCTGGTGACCTGGCTGATCTACCGCTCACGCCGGCGCAGACGCCGCTGAGCCGCCCGTCGGGTGCGCACCCGGTCCGCCGCCGGACCGCCGCTCGGGTGCGCACCCGGCCCACCGCCGGGGCCGCCCGGGGACTCGGCGGAGAATCCGATCGTCGGCCCGGGCGGCGCATCCGGCACACGCCTGTCGTGAAGAAGCGCTCCTGTGTCATGAAGAGCGCCCCCGCAAACCCTTTGTCGATCAACCTCACTCCATTGCCGCACATCCGGCGGAGCGAGGGCGCGTTAGTGGAATGTGACGAAAGCAAGGTTTTTTGATCTGCCCCGCTCCGGGACATCGGCCGGTGAACGACCGGCGCCCAGCGTGGTGGAGCTGCCGTGACCGACGAATACCCGGATCTCTCCTTCGCCCGGCACGAGTGGCACCCCGACGCCTATCCGCCCGGCCTGGCCGGCGGCTGGCACGGGGGCAGCGCCGACACTCTGCACCCTGCGGCCTACCCGGAGGAGAGCTGGGACCCGGTCGAGGAACTCACCTACCTCCTGCAGGACGCAGTGGCGGCGGACCATACGGCCGCCGTGCCGCCGCCGCGCAGCGAGGCCTCGCCCGACCGCGGCTTCACCGGCGACCCGTTGGAGAACCTGGCCAGGATCACGGCCGAGCTGCCACCCATCCGGCACACGTCCGCCGGACACCGCAAGGTGCGGGTCCGCAGTCCCCGCTTCACGTGGTTCCAGACCGTCAGCTTCTCGATCGCCGCGTTCGCCGCGGTCATCGTGTCGATGGTGAGCGTGTTCGGCGGCATGGTGGCGTACGCGCCCCTGCGCCACATCGCCGCCGCGACGGGCGGCGGCGCCCTGACCTGGTGGCCCCTGCTGATCTACGGCCCCTGGATGGTGGGCTCGCTCTCCATCCTGCGTACCGCCCTGCACCGGCGCCGCGCCATGCACTCGTGGTTCGTCGTCCTGCTGTTCTCCTGCCTCGCGATGATGCTCTGCGTGGCCGAGGCCGACCGGACCTTCATCGGCATCTCCGCGGCCGCCCTGCCGGCCGTCGCGTCCCTCGCCTGCTTCCAGCAGCTGGTCCGTCAGGTCACGCTGACCCGGCCGCCACGCCAGCCGGCCTCCCGCCACCGGCAGCGCCCCGCCCCCGCGGCGGCCGGCAGAACCGGCGGCGGTCCGGCCGCATCGAGATCACCTCGCCGCTGACCGCGGCGGGACGGCGCACCGGCAGCCGACGGCCGGCCTCGACGCCCCGTCAGCTTCGGGACACCGTCAGGCGCGTGACAACGTCAGGTGCGGGACACGACCCCGCAGCCCTCGCTGCGGTCATCGTCGAGGTTCCGGCTGCGGTCGTACGGATCGGTCGCCGGCCCGGTCGGGGTCGCGCCCGCGGGGGCGTCGTCCGTCGGGAACATGGGGTGGAAGTAGCCGTCGTAGACGTCGCAGGCCGAGTTGCCCGCCTGCTCGTCGTAGCTCTTGACGCTGACCTTCCCGGTGGTGGTCCGGTAGCGGGCCGGGTCGAGGAATTCGAAGTCGAGCACGCGCCGCACGATGGTCCGGGCCACGTCGGTCTTCTTCTTGTCGATGTGCGCGAGCGGGTAGACGAAGTCGTAGTCGGCGTGCACGACGACGGAACCCTGGGCGCCCGCCTTGAACGTCATCCGCCCGCGGGTCTTCACCACTTGGCCGACCACCCGCACCTCGTCGGGGTCGAACCGGCTGAACATCCGCAGCGGGTCGTGCTTCTTGTCCGGCTTGAGCAGCGAGGTGTTGAGCAGGTCGAGCAGTTCGGGCTGCCGGGGATCGAGCACGCCGAGCGCGGCGGCGGGGCGGTGGCCGCGCAGGGTGGCCGGGTTGAGGCTCCCGTCGACCAGGAACGTCTTGGTCTGCCGCAGCAACTGCGCCACCTGCGCCTTGGACCAGGACCCGACGGGCTTCGCCTCCGGCAGGACGATGCCGGCCTCGCCGTCGGCCCAGGCGAGCGCCGGGGACCCCGCGAACGGCCGGTCCACCGTGGGCATGTCGGGGGCCACCGACTCCGGAGCCCCGGTCGGCGCCGCGGTCTCCGGCGGCAGCTGCTTGGGAGCGGCGGCGGCGGACCGGTCCGCGTGGAAGGGGTCACCGGGTATCAACGAGGGCCGTACCGCGACCACCGCCACGACGATGGCGATCGGCACGCCCAGAATGCCCCACAGCCGCCGCCGTCGGGTCGCCCGCCCGTTCATCTCCTGCCAGGCCGGACCGGTCCGCCAGCCCTCGGGCAGCTCGCCGCGCGCCTCCTGCTGCCGGAGCCGTTCGGTGACCATGCGCGCCCGCGCAGAGGGCTCCTTGGGCGCCGAGTCGGGTATCCCGCGTTCGCTTTCCTGTACGAACTTCGCCCACTCGTCGTCAGATATGGAGCTCGATCCGGAGTCGTCGGCACGGGACTCCTCGGACGGTCTCTCGGCCATGGCAAGCAGCGCTTTCTCTCGGGTAGTTGCTGTGTGCAGGCAGAGCGTACGACAGCGGCTTCGCTCTTCTGTACGGTTCTCGCCCCGCATCGCACGAACTTTCCCGCCGCTTCCCCGGCGCTTCGCCGACCGCTTCGCCGCGCACGGCACAAAGGCTCCGGCCGGGGCGGTTGCCACCACCCCGGCCGGAGCCTCGCGTCGTTCACCGGAACGCTAGAGCCGGGTCACTCGACGGTCACCGACTTCGCCAGATTGCGCGGCTGGTCCACCTCGTTGCCCCGGGCGGTGGCCAGTTCGCAGGCGAAGACCTGGAGCGGGACCGTGGCCACGAGGGGCTGGAGCAGGGTCGGCGTGGCAGGGATGCGGATCAGATGGTCGGCGTACGGCACCACCGCCTCGTCACCCTCCTCCGCGATCACGATCGTGCGGGCGCCCCGGGCGCGGATCTCCTGGATGTTGGACACGATCTTGTCGTGCAGGACGGAGCGGCCGCGCGGTGACGGCACGACCACCACGACCGGCAGGTCCTCCTCGATCAGGGCGATCGGCCCGTGCTTCAGCTCGCCCGCGGCGAAGCCCTCGGCGTGCATATAGGCGAGTTCCTTGAGCTTCAGCGCCCCCTCCAGCGCCACCGGGTACCCCACGTGCCGCCCGAGGAACAGCACCGTCTTCTTGTCCACGAGGGTGCGCGCCAGCTCCCGTACCGGCTCCATGGTCTCCAGGACGCGCTCGACGTCGCCGGAGATCTTCGCCAGGTCGCGCACGACGGTCCGGATCTCGTCGGCCCACTTGGTGCCGCGCACCTGGCCCAGGTAGAGGGCGACGAGGTAGCAGGCGACGAGCTGGGTGAGGAAGGCCTTCGTTGAGGCGACGGCGACCTCGGGCCCGGCGTGGGTGTACAGCACCGCGTCGGACTCGCGCGGGATCGTGGAGCCGTTGGTGTTGCAGATGGCCAGCACCCTGGAGCCCTGCTCGCGGGCGTGCCGCAGGGCCATCAGGGTGTCCATGGTCTCGCCGGACTGGGAGATGGCGATGACCAGGGACCGGGAGTCCAGGATCGGGTCCCGGTAGCGGAACTCGCTGGCCAGCTCCACCTCGCAGGGGATGCGGGTCCAGTGCTCGATGGCGTACTTCGCGATCATCCCGGCGTGGAAGGCCGTACCGCAGGCCACGACGACGACCTTGTCGATCTCCCGCAGCACGCGCGGGGAGATCCGCACCTCGTCCAGGGTCAGCGAGCCGGAGGCGTCGATGCGGCCCAGGAGCGTGTCGGCGACCGCCTTGGGCTGCTCGGCGATCTCCTTGAGCATGAAGTAGTCGTAGCCCCCCTTCTCCGCGGCCGACGCGTCCCAGTCGACGTGATAGGAACGCACCTCCGCCGGACGGCCGTCGAAGCCGGTCACGGTCACGCCTTCCCGGCGCAGCTCCACCACCTGGTCCTGGCCCAGCTCGATCGCCGACCGGGTGTGGGCGATGAACGCGGCGACGTCCGAGGCGAGAAAGGCCTCGCCCTCTCCCACGCCCACCACGAGCGGCGAGTTGCGCCGCGCGCCGACGACCACGTCCGGCACGTCCGCGTGCACGGCGACCAGGGTGAACGCGCCCTCCAGCCGCCGGCACACCAGCCGCATCGCCTCCGCCAGATCGGCGCAGCCGGCGAACTCCTCGGCCAGCAGATGGGCGACGACCTCGGTGTCGGTCTCCGAGACGAGGTCGTGCCCGCGCTCGGCCAACTCCGCGCGCAGCAGGGCGAAGTTCTCGATGATCCCGTTGTGCACGACGGCGACGCGCCCCGCGTTGTCGAGATGGGGGTGGGCGTTGGCGTCCGTCGGACCGCCGTGCGTGGCCCAGCGGGTGTGCCCGATGCCCGTCACACCGGCCGGCAGCGGCCGCTCGGCCAGTTCCTTCTCCAGATTGACCAGCTTCCCGGCCCGCTTGGCCGCGGCAAGACCGCCACCCGCGAGCACGGCGACACCGGCCGAGTCGTACCCCCGGTACTCCAGCCGCTTCAGCCCGGCCATCACGACATCGAGCGCCGACTGAGACCCCACGTATCCAACGATTCCGCACATGCCCGGCAGCCTAAGGGCCGACGCCCGCCGAAAAGAGCCGAAGCGTGCCCGAAATCGGAAATTCCTACGGCGGAACGAACGCCGTGGTGGGCCACGGCCACCCGAGCCGGGCAACGAGAATCGGCCGACTTCACCGCAAGCCCCCGCACGACGCCACACCAATCCTTCACGGGAGGACCACAGGAAATCCTTGGAGCGCACTCCTCGCGCCACCCGGCGCACGCCGCCCACCGGCCTCGAAGCCAAGGCGATTTCCCGCCAGTCGCACACGTCACAGAAAAGAACTCATGTGCGATTTGATGCGTGCATGCCTATCGTGTCTCCCCTATGAGGTCGGAACCTGACCATTCCGTCCTCACAGTTCACTCAGTGACCGGGGGAACACCGTCACTCACGGGGAGGGGTGGCTTCCGCATGCCGTCAGGCCGAGGGGCCGACGCATGCGTGAACTCAGCGCCGACGGGACGCTGCTGAGCGACGTTCAGCAGCGCCCCGTCCCGCCCTGTGTTCGTGGCCACTTCACGGTCCCGTCCTCACACGATGGAGGGACACAGCTCTTGCGTTCCAGATCAACGATGTTCCTGAGCCCGCGGCCAGGCCCGCCCAGACCCTTCACCCGCAGCGTCATCCTCCTGAGCGCTGTCGCGCTGCTGACCTCGCTCGGCGTACAACCCGCCCTCGCGGCACAACTCTCCGATACGGCCGCCACCCGCTCCAGCGACCGGCCGGACGACTGGTACGAGACCACGTCCGACGAGCAACTGCGCCTGGACCAGTGCCTGATGGGGGACGCGCTGCGTCTGGGCGGTCCAGGCATGTACAGCTTCGCCCAGAACGCTCTGAACCAGACCCCGGAGAAGCTGCGCGAACTGGCGGCCCTCGACGAGTCGTTCGACGGCCCGCTGCACCACGCCTACGACCAGGACCGCAGCGACTCCAGTGCTGCCTCGAAGCGCCGGGACTCGAGCAAGGCCGCCTGGGAGAAGCCGCTCGACGGTCTGGCGACCCCCGGCGGGTTCACCGTAACCGGGTTCCACTGGGCCCCCGGCGTCCACGAGGGCGGCGACTTCTACGACCAGACCGGCCTGGGCAGATGGGTCGGCAACCCCGACTGGACACAGAAGTTCGACTTCTACGACCCGACCCCGCAGGCCGACGAGAAGACCCTCAAGGCCGTCGACGACCTGGGCGCTCCGCTCTACGGCAAGAATCCCGACCCGGGCCTGCCCCGCGACGAGTGGAACCGCGCGCTGAACGAACGCGACGCGTTCCAGTGGCTGCACGGCTTCGCCACGGAGCGCGCCGGCGCCGACAACGCCCGCATCTTCCTCGCCGCGGGCGGCTGGCCGCGGACCGCGCCGGAGCCGGACAGCACGGAGTACCGGATCGCGGTCGAAGATCTCAAGACGCGGTTCGCCACCTGCGCCTGGCGGGACCCCATCGACCCGAACAAGACCCTTCGCACGGCGGAGGACACCGCCGCCCAGGAGTGGCAGCAGGAGATCGCCTCCCAGGCCGGCCAGCGCAACCAGATCCTCGACGCCGATCGCGACGCCACCACCGCACTCGCCAAGGGCGCCGAGGCGATGGGCGACCTGCTCGGCCAGTCCTGGATCGCCGACCACCTCACCCGCTGGCAGGACTACTGGAGCGCCGGCGGCATCGGCTGGATCGGTGACGCCCCGCTGGAGATCCAGGTGCCGGGCGCCTCCGGCAAGTGCCTGGACGTGCAGGGCGCCGGCAAGACCAACGGCACGCCGGTGCAGATCTACACCTGCAACGGCAGCAGCGCGCAGCAGTGGAAGATCTGGGGTTCCTACGACGGCGGCTACACCCTGCTGAACGTCAACTCGGCGAAGTGCCTGGAAGTGCTGAACGGCAGCAGCGCCGACGGCACGAAGATCCAGATCCGGGACTGCGGCAGTGCCAAGGCCCAGCAGTGGACGTTCGACGTCCGCTCGGCGGGCGAGCTGCGGAACGCCGGCACCGGCAAGTGCGTGCACCTGCCGACGTTCGACAACAGCAAGGACGCCGTGCAGTCGACCTGCAACGGCTCCGCCGCGCAGAAGTTCCGGCTCGTCCCCAAGGGACACACCGGCGACGGCAAGCTCGGCTATCCGGACAAGGCTCAGTTCACCAAGGCCACGGCCGGTGTCGCCGCCGCGCAGGCTGCCGCGAAGAAGCAGCTCGCCGCCCTGAAGACGCAGCTGACCGCCGCACAGAAGGCCGCGACCGCCTCGGACAAGGCGATCCAGGCCGCCTACAGCATCGCGGACGCCAACGGCGCGCCCCGAGGGCGTGGTCTGCTGGTGGGTCAGCAGAAGGACCAGGTCACCAAGGGTGCGGCCGCCGCGCTGACGGCGCTGGAGAAGGCCGGTGAGACGGCCGAGGCGGCCACCCGCGCCGCCGCTGGTGACAGTGCGACGATCGCCCAGCGCGCCCTGGCGCAGGCCGCGCAGTCGAAGGCGGAGTTCCGCAAGAAGGCCGCCGAGACGGCCGAGTTGCAGGCCAAGGCCGCCGCCGACGCGGCGAAGATGCACCGGGACAACGCCAAGAAGGACAAGGAGACCGCGGAGGCGAAGCTCACGGTCGCGCTGAAGGCCGAGGGTGACGCCA
>NZ_JBEOWS010000163.1:0-20679 GCF_040296125.1 Streptomyces sp. NPDC002265
CCCGGGGGGTCGGCCGCCGGGCGTGGGCCGCGGTCAGGTGGGGAGCAGGTTGCCGCGCCGGGAGAGCAGGAACTTCTTGAAGGCGGCCACCGGCGCGGTGTCCGGATGGCCGTCCAGCCAGGCCACGCCGATCTCGCGGACCGCGCGCGGGGCGGTCACCGTCAGCTCCACCACCCCCGGGCGGGCGACGGCGGGCGGTGGCAGCAGCGCGACCCCCAGACCCGCCGCGACCAGACCCCGCAGTGTCTCCGCCTCCTCGCCCTCGAATGCGACCCGGGGCTTGAACCCGGCCTCCTGACAGAGGTCGTCGGTGATGCGGCGCAGTCCGTAGCCGGGTTCGAGCGTGACGAAGGTGTCCTCGGCGGCCTCGGCGAGGCGGATCCGGCGGCGGGACGCCAGCCGGTGGTCGGCGGGCACGACCAGGCGCAGCTTCTGCTCGTCGAGGCGGCGGGCCACCAGGTCGGGCGCGTCCGGCACGGGCGAGGTCAGACACAGGTCCAGTTCGCCCGCGCGCAGCTTCTCCAGCATCGCCTCGCCGTAGTTCTGGACGAGGCTGAAGCGGACCCGGGGGTGATCGGCGCGGAAGGCGTGCAGCAGTCCCGGCACCGTCTCCGCGCCCATGGTGTGCAGAAAGCCGAAGGCGACCTTGCCGGTGGCGGGGTCGGCGTCCGCGCGGACCTCGTCGGCGGCCCGCTCGACCTCGGCCAGGGCGCGTTCCACGGAGGCGAGGAAGGTGCGCCCGGCGGGGGTGAGGGAGACCGTACGGCCGCGGCGGGCGAACAGTTCCACCCCCAGGTCCTGTTCGAGCCGGACCATGGCCCGGGACAGGGTGGACTGCGGGACCTGCATCTCCTGGGCGGCGCGGGTGACGTGCTCGGTGCGGGCCACGCCGGCGAAATGGACCAGGCGCGGGGCGAGCAACGCGACGATGGCGTCCCTGTCTCCCCTGTCTTTTGTGTCACTGCTCGGTGACAGTCGCCCCTGTGACCTCAGCTCATGCGCCATAGGAACGATTATGACGATTCCGTGCATTGGACGGATGAAAAAGGGGTGCCTAGGTTCGAGGTATGTCTCCCGCCAGTACCGGGGCGTCCACCACCGTGGCCGCCGTCGCACCCGTCTCCGTCCCCGACTCGCGCATGGCTCCCGGCAGCCCCGGCTACCGCCGGATGAGCCTCGCGCTCTTCCTCGCGGGCGTCGCCACCTTCGCTCTCCTGTACTGCACCCAGGCCCTGCTGCCGCTGATCTCCGGCGAGTTCGCCGCCACGGCGAGCCAGGCGAGCTGGACGGTGGCCGCGGCCACCGGCGGGCTCGCGCTGTTCGTGCTGCCGATGAGCGCCCTGTCCGAGCGGTTCGGCCGCCGTACGGTGATGACGGCCTCGCTCACGGTCGCGGTGACGGTCGGGATCCTGGTCCCCTTCGCCCCTTCGCTGGGCTGGCTGGTGGTGCTGCGCGGGCTCCAGGGCGCGGCGCTGTCCGGACTGCCGGCGTCGGCGACGGCGTACCTGGCGGAGGAGGTGCGCCCCCGGGCCCTGGTCACCGCGATCGGTCTGTTCGTCGCGGGCAACAGCGTCGGCGGGATGAGCGGCCGGGTGATCACCGGCTGGGTCGCGCAGGAGTGGGGCTGGCGGGTAGCGGTCGGCGCGGTCGGCGTCCTCGCGGTGGGCTGCGCGGTGGCGTTCCGGCTGCTGCTGCCCGCCCCGCGGCACTTCACGCCGGGCTCGCTGCGCCCGCGACTGCTGCTGGGCACGGTCCGCGACCACCTCGCCAACCCGCTGCTGCGCCGCCTGTACGCGATCGGCGCGCTGTTCATGACGGTCTTCGGCGGTGTGTACACGGTCATCGGCTACCGCCTGACCGAGGCCCCCTTCTCGCTCCCGCAGGGCATCGTCGGCTCGATCTTCCTGGTCTACCTGGTCGGCACGGTGTCGGCGTCGACGGCGGGCCGGCTGGTCGGCCGCCTGGGCCGGCGCGGCGCCCTGTACCTGGCCGCGGGCACCACGGCGGCGGGCCTGCTGCTGACCCTGGCCGGCACGCTCCCGCTGGTCCTGGCGGGCCTGGTGCTGATCACGACGGGTTTCTTCGCCGGTCACGCGGTGGCGTCCTCGGCGGTCAGCAGCACGGCCACCACCGGCCGCGCCCAGGCCTCGGCCCTCTACCAGTCCGCCTACTACGTCGGCTCCAGCGCGGGAAGCATGGCCGGCGCCGCGGCCTATCACGCGGGCGGCTGGGCCGCGACCGTCGGCGTCGGCGTCCTGGCGGTGCTCGGCGTCGTGACGATCACGCTCCTCGGCACCCGGGCGGCCCGCGCCTCCGCCCTTCGCGCGCGGCTGGCCTGACCAGGGCTTTTGTCCGGTCCAGGGACCTTTGTCAGTGGGGTGCGATAGCTTCCGGAGTGCTGGGGCGCACAGGCGCGTGACAGAACGGCCACAGGGGTGGGTGGACCATGAGTGACGGTACGGCTACGGCAGAGAATCTCGACGTCCGGCTGGAGAAGCACCGCACCGAGCTGACGGGCTACTGCTACCGCATGCTGGGCTCCGCCTTCGAAGCCGAGGACGCGGTGCAGGACACGATGGTCCGTGCCTGGCGCAGCTACGCGAAGTTCGAGGGCCGCTCCAGCCTCCGCTCCTGGCTGTACCGCATCGCGACCAACGTCTGCCTGGACATGCTGGCCGCGGGCAACAAGCGCGCCCGTCCCATGGACCTGACGGAGTCGACGCCGCTGGCCCGGGCGGCGCTCTCGCCCCGCCCGGACCACACCTGGCTGGAGCCGATGCCGGACGCCCGGGTGCTGCCCCCGGTCCAGGACCCGGCGGAGGCGGCGGTGGCGAAGGAGTCGGTGCGGCTCGCCTTCATGGCGGCCCTGCAGAACCTCCCGCCGAAGCAGCGGGCGGTTCTGATCCTGCGCGAGGTGCTGGCCTGGCGGGCGAGCGAGGTCGCCGAACTGCTCGACACCACGGTCGCCTCGGTCAACAGCGCGTTGCAGCGGGCCCGCGCGACGCTCGCCGAGCGCGAGCAGTCCGGCGCGGACGCGGCCGTCTCCGACCCGCTGGACGAGGAGCAGCAGAAACTCCTGGAGCGCTATGTGGCGGCCTTCGAGGGGTACGACATGACGGCGCTGACCGCCCTGCTGCACGAGGACGCCATCATGACGATGCCGCCGTTCGACCTGTGGCTGACCGGGCACGACGACATCACCGGCTTCATGACGACCCTCGGCGCGTCCTGCGCGGGTTCACGGCTGCTGCCGGTCGCGGTGAACGGCCTGCCGGGCTTCGCCCACTACAAGCCGGACCCCGAGGCCGGCGGGTTCACGCCCTGGTCGATCCAGGTCCTGGAGATCTCAGACGGCCGGCTCACCGGGTTCCACTTCTTCCTCGACACGAAGCGGTGGTTCCCGCTGTTCGGCCTTCCCCTCCACCTCGAACCGGAGACCGACCAGGTGCAGGAGGGCGCGTAGCTCCGGATCGGGGGCACGCAGCCTGATGCGGCCCCCGGCCCGCCGGGCGGCCAGTTCCAGCCGCGCCAGCAGGTCCACGGCGCCGAGACCGGGTGCGCCCAGCCCGCCGACGTCGACCACGGCGACCCGGGTCGGACAGGCCCGCACAGCCGCCCGTACGTCCTCGCACAGCCCCGCCACGCCCTCCCGGGTGACGGGGCCGGCCGGCACGAGTACAGCGGGTGTCATGGCGTCCACGTGCGGTAGACCGGGCGGCGGGCCGTAACTCATCGCGTCGTACCGCGCCCGGCCGTGCCCCGCCGTACGGATCACATTGACCTTGAGGAGGCCGCCGCCGGAGAGTTCGCTGTATGCCCCACATATCGTCTCGGCCGACCTCGTCCACGCAGCCCGCACCACCCGTTCCCCGCTCCCCTCTCACGCCCTCTCCGCCCGCCCGGCCGCTGTCCGTGGCGGGGTCCGCCGAGGGGGTCCAGTGCAGGGGGTGCTGAGCGGCTTCGCGGTCATCGCGATCGTCATCTGCGTCGGCTATGTCCTGGGGCGGGGCGGCCATCTCGGCGAGCACGGCCGCGAGGTGCTGACCAAGCTCGCCTTCCACGTGGCGTCCCCGGCCCTGCTGTTCACCATGCTCGCCCGCGCCGACCTCTCGGTGATCTTCTCCAGCAGGCTCCTGGTCACGGCGCTGAGCACGGCCGCGGTGGCCGGTGTCTTCGTCGCGGTGGGGGTCGTACGGCGCTGGGGCGTCGGCACGACGACGATCGGCGCGCTGTGCTCCAGCTACGTCAACTCCGGCAACCTGGGCATCCCCATCGCCGTGTACGTGCTGGGTGACGCCTCGCTGGTGGCGCCGGTGCTGCTGTTCCAGCTGATCGGTGTCACGCCGGTCGCGCTGACGATCCTGGACCTGTCGACCGGGGGCGCCAAGGGCCCGCTGTGGCAACGGCTGCTCACCCCGCTGCGCAATCCGATCGCGGTCGGCTCGCTCGCCGGGGTCACCGTCTCGGCGACCGGGCTGAGCATCCCCGGCCCGGTGATGGACCCGCTCACCCTGATCGGCAACATGTCGGTGCCCGCGGTCCTGCTCGCCTTCGGCATCTCGCTGTGCGGCAGCACCCTGCCGGGCCGGGGTCCCGACCGGTTCCCGGTGCTGCTGTCGGTCGCGCTGAAGTCGGTGGGACAGCCGGCCGCGGCCTGGGCGCTGGCCTCGGGCGTCTTCGGTCTGCACGGAGCACGGCTGCTCGACGTGGTGGTGACCTCGGCCCTGCCCGCCGCCCAGAATCTCTTCACCTACGCCTCCAGCTACGGCGTGGGCGAGCGCCTGGCCCGGGACTCGATCCTGCTGTCGACGATGCTGTCGGTGCCGGTCCTGGTGGCCGTGGCGGCGCTGCTGGGGTGACGGGATTCAGGCGACGGGGAACTCGGTGGTGTCGAGTTCAAGGTCGAAGGGCGCGGGCAGCTTGACGGCCTCGCCGAACTTGGCGGTGCTCAGCGGGCGGTAGACATCGCCCTTGGGCTCTCCGTAGAGCGTCACGGTGGGGCCGTCGGGGGCCCAGCGGTCGACGAGGAGGTAGAACGGGATGCCCGCGGCGGCGTAGGCGGCGGGCTTGCTGATGCGGTCGTGGCGGGCGTTGGACCTGGACGTCACCTCGACGACGAGCTCGGCGAGTCCGGCCGGGATGTGGGAGTCCGCTTCCGGATGGTCAGGCCTCGGAGTCACCACCAGATCCGGAATGAGCATCCCCATACGCGACGGCACGGCGATCGCCATCGTTTGGTAGATCCCCCAGTTGTCGGGGATCACGGAGTAGAGGCGACGCTGGATCAGTTCTGCCATGACGTTGTGGGGCAACGCGGGAGCAGGTGACACGGTGATGATCCCCTCGATGATCTCCACCTTGCTGCCCTCGGGCCATTCCATCTCCTCCCAGAACCGGACGAGGTCGTCCCAGCTCTGCTCGGGGTCCTGGCTCACGGTGAGTGCGCCCATGGCGGTCTCCAATCGGTGCGTCACCGATGCAAGCATGCCGAACGGGACCGGCGAGGGTCCACCGATCCCGTTCACCCGAAAGGGAGATCACCTGGTCAGGCGATGCGCTCCAGCACCACCGGGGACGGCGTGAACTGCGTGCCGGCCGGGGCGACGTCGTACGAGCCCTCGACCGCCTCCAGCGCGTACTCGAAGCGCTCGGGGGTGTCCGTGTGCAGGGTCAGCAGGGGCTGGCCCGCGGTGACCGTGTCGCCGGGCTTGGCGTGCAGCTCGACGCCCGCGCCCGCCTGCACCGGGTCCTCCTTGCGGGCGCGTCCGGCGCCCAGGCGCCAGGCGGCGACACCGATGTCGTAGGCGTCGAGGCGGGTCAGCACGCCCGAGGAGGCGGCCGTGACGACGTGCTGCTCCTTCGAGGTGGGCAGCGGGGCGTCCGGGTCGCCGCCCTGGGCCGCGATCATGCGGCGCCACACGTCCATCGCCGAGCCGTCGGCCAGGGCCTTCGCCGGGTCGGCGTCCTTCACGCCCGCCGCATCGAGCATCTCGCGGGCCAGCGCGAGGGTGAGCTCGACGACGTCCGCCGGGCCGCCGCCCGCCAGGACCTCCACCGACTCGCGGACCTCCAGCGCGTTGCCCGCGGTCAGGCCGAGCGGGGTGGACATGTCGGTGAGCAGCGCGACCGTCTTCACGCCGTGGTCGGTGCCCAGGCCCACCATGGTGGAGGCCAGTTCCCGGGCGTCCTCGATGGTCTTCATGAAGGCGCCGGTGCCGACCTTGACGTCCAGGACCAGGGAGCCGGTGCCCTCGGCGATCTTCTTCGACATGATCGAGGAGGCGATCAGCGGGATCGCCTCGACCGTGCCGGTGACGTCGCGCAGGGCGTAGAGCTTCTTGTCGGCGGGCGCGAGGCCGTCGCCCGCCGCGCAGATCACCGCGCCGGTGGTGTCCAGGACGTGCAGCATCTCCTCGTTGGAGAGCAGCGCCCGCCAGCCGGGGATCGACTCCAGCTTGTCGAGGGTGCCGCCGGTGTGGCCGAGGCCGCGGCCGGAGAGCTGGGGCACGGCCGCGCCGCAGGCCGCCACCAGCGGGGCCAGCGGCAGGGTGATCTTGTCGCCGACGCCGCCGGTGGAGTGCTTGTCGGCGGTCGGCCGGGAGAGGGAGGAGAACTCCATGCGCTCGCCGGAGGCGATCATCGCCGCGGTCCAGCGGGCGATCTCACGGCGGTTCATGCCGTTGAGCAGGATCGCCATGTTGAGGGCGGCCATCTGGTAGTCGGCGACCTCGCCGCGCGTGTACGCGTCGATGACCCAGTCGATCTGCTCGTCGCCGAGCTCGCCGCGGTCCCGCTTGGTACGGATGACGGAGATGGCGTCCATGGCCATGGCTTTCCTTCCGGGGATTGCGAAGAGCGCGGCCCCTCTGCGCTGGTCAGAGGGGCCGCACGGGAGTTACTTGGTGAGGTGGTCCGGGCCGAAGGCCTGCGGCAGCATCTCCGCGAGCGGCAGGATCCCCGCCGGGGTCTCCAGCAGGAGATCCGCCCCGCCGAACTCGTACAGCAGCTGTCGGCAGCGGCCGCACGGGACGAGGATGTCGCCCTTGCCGTCCACGCACGTGAAGTGCGTCAGCCGCCCGCCCCCGGTGCGCTGCAGCTCCGAGACCAGTCCGCACTCGGCGCACAGTCCGAGCCCGTACGAGGCGTTCTCGACGTTGCAGCCGGAGACCGTGCGGCCGTCGTCGACCAGGGCGGCGACGCCGACCGGGTAGCCGGAGTACGGGGCGTAGGCGTGGGACATGGCGTCCCGGGCCTGCGCGCGCAGCGCCTCCCAGTCGACGTCGGTGGACGGGGTCACTTGCCCTGCCCCTTCCGGTACGGCAGGCCGTCCGCCTTCGGCATCCTGAGGCTCTGCGCGGACAGCGAGAGCACCAGCAGCGTGACGATGTACGGGGTCGCCGTGACGAGCTGACGCGGCACCTCGTTCGTGGAGGCGTACCAGAGGAACATCAGGGCCGCGATCACGACCGTGACGACGGCCGGGACGTACTTCTTCTTCCACGCCAGGTAGGCCGCGCCGAACACCAGCAGGATCGCCAGCAGCAGGATCAGCGCGTGGACGTTGGTCGTGCCGCCGCGCAGGTTGAGGCTGTCGGTGTAGCCGAACAGGCCCGCGCCGAGGGCGAGGCCGCCCGGCATCCAGTTGCCGAAGATCATCGCCGCGAGGCCGATGTAGCCGCGGCCGGCCGTCTGGCCGTCCAGGTACACGTTCGACGCGACGATCGACAGGAAGGCGCCGCCGAGACCGGCGAAGCCCCCGGAGATGATGACGGCGATGTACTTGTACTTGTAGACGTTGACGCCGAGCGACTCGGCCGCCACCGGGTTCTCGCCGCAGGAGCGCAGGCGCAGGCCGAACGCGGTGCGCCACAGCACCCACCAGGTGATCGGCACGAGCGCGACGGCGATGACGGTGAGCGGCGACAGGTCGGTGATCAGACCGCCGACCAGGCCGGCGATGTCCGAGACCAGGAACCAGTGCTTCTCGTTGAGCGTGTTCAGCCAGTCGGACAGGCCGGGGATGTCGAAGGTGCCCAGCGAGTCGATCGGCGGGGACTGCTTGGCGGAGCCCTCGGGAGCGTTCTCGAAGGTGAACTTCGACAGGTAGCGGGTGGTGCCGAGGGCCAGGATGTTGACGGCCACACCGGAGACGATGTGGTTGACGTTGAAGGTCACGGTGGCGATGGCGTGCAGGACGGCGCCGAGCGCGCCGCCGATGATGCCGAAGGCCACACCGACCCACGGGCCCCACTGGTAGCCGGCCCAGGCGCCGAACCAGGTGCCGAGGATCATCATGCCCTCGAGGCCGATGTTGACGACGCCCGAGCGTTCCGCCCACAGGCCGCCGAGGCCCGCAAGGCCGATCGGCACGGCCAGCCGCAGGGCGGTGGACATCTGGCCGGTGGAGGTGATGCCGTCCGCGCCGGTGATCAGCCGGACGATCGAGGTCAGGACCAGCACGCCCGCGATGACCAGCAGGAGTACGGGCAGCGACATGCGGCGGCCGGACTTGCCGGGCTTCGCCTGCGGCTTCTTGGCGATGGTCGCGGTGGACATCAGGCCGCCACCTCCTTGTTGGTGTTCTGGGCGGCGGCCAGCTCGGCGCCGACCCGGCTCTGCTGACGGCGCAGACCCCACTGGCGAACGAACTCGTACGAGATGACGACCGCGAAGACGATCAGGCCCTGCATGATCGTGGCGATCTCCTTCGGGTAGGCCTCCGGAGTCGCGTAGTCGAGGGCGGGCGAGGCCTTGTCGAGGAAGGCCCACAGCAGGGCGGCGAAGGCGATGCCGCCCGGGTTGTTGCGGCCCAGCAGCGCGATGCCGATGGCGGTGAAGCCGAGGCCCGCCGGGAAGCTCAGGCTGTAGGTGTGGGTGTCGCCGAGCAGCAGCGGCAGCCCGGACAGGCCCGCCACCGCGCCGGAGATCAGCATGGAGACCAGCACCATGCGCTTGGCGCTGACGCCCGAGGCGGCGGCGGCCGTCTCCGAGGCGCCGGTGGCGCGCAGGTCGAAGCCGAAGCGCGTGCGGTTGAGGACCAGCCAGTACAGGACACCCAGCAGGATCGCGAGGAAGACCAGGCCGTAGATCTCGCCGACGTCGGAGCCCAGGTCGATGCCCGGGAACCAGCCGGACTCGTGCATGACGCCGGTCGTCATGTTGTTGCCGACCTGGACGCCCCACACGTCCTTCTGGGTGAGGTAGACGATGAGGCTGGTGGCGATGGCGTTCAGCATGATCGTCGCGACGACCTCGCTGACGCCCCGGGTGACCTTCAGGACGCCCGCGATGCCCGCCCAGAAGGCGCCGGTGCACATGGCGACCAGCAGCAGCAGCGGGATCTGGAGGACGCTCGGCAGCGCGACGTTCGCGCCGACGACGGCGGTCATCACCGCGGCCAGGCGGTACTGGCCGTCGACGCCGATGTTGAACAGGTTCATCCGGAAGCCGAGCGCCACGCCGATGGCGGCGATGTAGTACAGGGACGCCTGGTTGATGATCAGGACCTGGATGTCCGAGTACGGCAGCTGCTGGAGCATCAGCGTGTACGGCTCGATCGGGTTCTTGCCCGAGGCGAGCAGGACGATCGACGTCAGCGCGATCGCCAGGACGAGCGCGATGACCGGGCCGGCCACCGCGAGGAGCACGCGCTCCTTGTCGAACTTCTTCATCGGGCCTCGTCCTCCGGACCGGCAGCTTCCTCGGTGGTCTCCACGGTCTCCGCGGCTCCCAGGGACTTCTTGGTGTCCACGGGTTTCGTGGTCTCCACGTGTTCCAGGTGGCCGGACGCGGCACCGGTCATCGCCGAGCCGAGTTCCTCCGGCGTGATCGTGGCGGGATCCGCGTCGGCGACCAGCCTGCCGTCGTAGATCACCCGCAGGGTGTCCGACAGGCCGATCAGTTCGTCCAGGTCCGCGGAGATCAGCAGCACGGCCAGGCCTTCGCGGCGGGCCTCGCGGATGCGGTCCCAGATCTGCGCCTGGGCGCCGACGTCCACACCGCGGGTGGGGTGGGCGGCGATCAGGAACTTGGGGTTGTGGCTCATCTCGCGGCCGACGATCAGCTTCTGCTGGTTGCCGCCGGAGAGGGAGGCGGCGGTGACGTCGATGCCGGGGGTGCGGACGTCGTACTCCTCGACGATCCGGCGGGTGTCGGCCTGGGCGCTCTTCGGGTCCAGCCAGAAGCCCTTGGCGTTGGGCCGCTCGGTGACATGGCCGAGGATACGGTTCTCCCAGAGCGGGGCCTCCAGGAGCAGGCCCTGGCGGTGGCGGTCCTCGGGGATGTAGCCGACGCCCGACTCGCGGCGCTTGCGGGTCGGCCAGGGCGTGATGTCCTCGCCCAGGAAGTGGACGGAGCCGGAGTCGGCGCTCTTCAGGCCGATCAGGGCGTCGATCAGCTCGGTCTGGCCGTTGCCCTCGACACCGGCGATACCCATGACCTCGCCGGCGCGGATGGCGAAGGAGACGTCGTCGAGGACGCGCTTGGCCGCGCCGGGGGTGGTGGCCTCGGTGAGGACGTCGGCGCCCTCGGGGGCACCGGACGAGCCGACCGTGGCGGTCTCGGGCTGCGCGCCGAGCTCGCCGAGGGAGGCGCCGCTCGCGTACACGGTGAGGTTGCGCACTTCCAGGACGACCCGGTCGGTGACGGTCGACTCGGCCGTCTCCGGGGTGGGCAGCTCGCTGCCGACCATCATCTCGGCGAGCTGGCGCGGGGTGGTCTCGGCGGGGACGGCCGTGCCGACGGTCGTACCGCGCCGGATGACGGTGATGTCGTCGGCCACCGACAGCACCTCGCCGAGCTTGTGCGAGATGAAGATGACCGAGAGGCCCTCGGACTTGAGTTCGCGCAGGTTGTCGAAGAGCGCGTCGACCTCCTGCGGGACGAGCACGGCGGTCGGCTCGTCGAGGATCAGGGTGGTGGCGCCGCGGTAGAGGACCTTGAGGATCTCCACCCGCTGGCGGTCGGCGACGCCGAGGTCCTCGACCAGGGCGTCCGGGCGTACGCCCAGGCCGTACCGGTCGGAGATCTCCTTGATCTTCTTACGGGCGTTGCCGCCGATGCCGTACAGCTTCTCGCTGCCCAGCACCACGTTCTCCAGCACGGTCAGGTTGTCGGCCAGCATGAAGTGCTGGTGGACCATGCCGATGCCGCGGGTGATGGCGTCGGCGGGGCTGCCGAAGGCGACCTGCTCGCCGTCGATCTCGATGGTGCCCTCGTCCGGCTTCTGCATGCCGTAGAGGATCTTCATCAGGGTTGACTTGCCGGCGCCGTTCTCGCCCACCAGGGCGTGCACGGTGCCCTTGCGGACCGTCAGATGGATGTCGTGGTTGGCGACGACACCGGGAAATCGCTTGGTGATCCCCGCCAGCTCGACCGCGACTGTCGACGGGGCGGTGAGCGGAGGGCTGCTGGACGCGTCGATGGCGCACTCTCCTTGGGAAAGGGGTCGCTCTACGCGCGTAGCGTCCCCGCTTTAAATAGTGCCCGGACCTGATCGTTCTTGTTTCACTCACGATCCGTTCCGAGCATTCTGCCGCGCGAACGGGGTGCGGGGGGACATCCTCCCCGCACCCCGTTCCGCGGCCGTAACGCTGCCATTACAGCGTCCTTTTGGCCATGTCTACGACAGGCCTACCAGCACTGGTTCAGGAGGTCTTGACCGTGATGCTGCCGGACTTGATGGCCTCCTCGGCCTTCTTCACCGCGTCCTGGATGGCGGCGTTGCTCTCGAACGCGGGGTTCGAGTGCGACAGGCTCACGCCACCGTTCTCCAGGCTGCCACGGACCACACCGGTCTCCGGCTTGCCGTCGTGGACGGACTTGGCCAGGTCGTAGACCGCGCCCTCGACGTTCTTCATGGCGGAGGTGAGGATCGAGTCCTTGTACTTCGCCAGCGCGTCCTGCTTGTACTGGTCGGAGTCGACGCCGATCGCCCAGACCTTGTGCTCGTTGGCGGCCTTGATGACACCCTGGCCGGACAGGCCGGCGGCGGCGTAGACGACGTCCGCGCCCGCGTCGATCTGGCCGTTGGCCGCGTTCTCGCCCTTGTCGGGGCTGGAGAAGCCACCCTCCTGCGCGGTCTCGGTCAGGTACTGCTCCTTGACCGTGACGCCCTTCTTGGTGTCCTCGACGCCCTGCTTGAAGCCGGCACCGAACTTGTGGATCAGCGGGACGTCCACGCCGCCGATGAAGCCGACGGTGTTGGTCTTGGTGGCCTTGGCGGCGGCGACGCCGGCCAGGTAGGAGGCCTGCTCCTCGTGGAAGACCAGGTCGGCGACGTTGTCGGCCTTGATGGTCTCGTCGTCGACGATGCCGAAGGTGGTCTTCGGGTACTTCGCCGCGACCTCCTTGACGGCCGGCGCGTAGGCGAAGCCGACGCCGATGACCGGGTTGTAGCCCTTCTTGGCCAGCGTCTCCAGGCGCTGCACCTTGTCCGCGTCGGACTCGCCGTCCTGCGGCTCCACGGCCGCGCTCTTGTAGCCGAACTCCTTGTCGGCCTTCTCCAGGCCGGCGGTGGCGGCGTCGTTGAAGGACTGGTCGCCCTTGCCGCCGACGTCGTACGCCAGGGCCAGGCCCAGGTTCTTGTCGCCGCTGGAGGACGAGGAGGAGGAGGACGAGCTTCCGCAGGCGGAAACAGTCACGGCAAGAGCTGCGGTTGCAACGCCTGCAACCGCGATACGGGACACCCGGCGCATGGAACGAGACTCCTTTGTGCAAGCGCCCAAACCAGGCGCTGGTTCCGCCGCAGCGTAACGCGCGTAGACCAGACGAGAAAACCCCTTCTGTCCGGTCCGTTACCGAGCTGTGGCCACAGACGTGACCCAGACTACGTACAGCAGCGCGCCCCTTGCGGGAGGCAAGGGGCGCACGAGTTTCGCGGGTGCTCTCCGGAGCGTACGGGTCACCGTCCGCAGGCCGGAGCTCGCTGTTCCGCCACGACGCACGTCACTTTCGCGTCGCGTACTGCCGCGTACCGCTACTCCGTCTTGACGGTGACCGTGCCGGCGATGATGTCCGCCTTGGCCTTGTCGACGGCGGCGACGACGTCGGCCATCGCCTTGTACTTCGGGTTGGAGTCGGCGAAGCCGACACCGCCGGACTTCAGGTCGCCCCGCACCTCACCGTTGAGCGGCTTGCCCTCGACGACGGACTTGGCCAGGTCGTAGACCGCGCCGCCGACGTTCTTCAGGGCCGAGCCGAGGATGTAGTCCTTGTACTTGGCCAGCGCGCCCTGCGCGTACTGGTCGGAGTCGACGCCGATCGCCCACACCTTGTGCTCGGCCGCGGCCTTGATCACACCCTGGCCGGACAGACCGGCCGCCTGGTAGACGACGTCGGCGCCGGCCTCGATCTGGCCGTTGGCCGCGTTCTCGCCCTTGTCGGGGCTGGAGAAGCCGCCCTCCGCGGGCGTCTGGGTGAGGTACTGCGACTCGATCTTGATGTTCGGGTTGACGGACTTGGCGCCCTGGTCGAACCCGGCCTCGAACTTGTGGATCAGCGGGATGTCCACGCCGCCGATGAAGCCGATGTGGTTCTTCTTGGTGGCCTTGGCCGCGGCCACGCCCGCCAGGTACGAGGACTGCTCCTCGTGGAAGACCATGTCGGCGACGTTGGCCGACTTGATGGTGGCGTCGTCGATGATGCCGAAGGTGATCTTCGGGTACTTCGCGGCGGCCTCCTTCACGGCCGGCGCGTAGGCGAAACCGACGCCGATGATCGGGTTGTAGCCCGCCTTGGCGAGGGTCACCAGGCGCTGCGTCTTGTCCGCGTCGGACTCGCCGTCCTGCGGCTCGACGTCCTGGCCGCCGATCTTGAACTCGGCCTTGGCCTTCTCGAAGCCGGCGAAGGCCGCATCGTTGAAGGACTGGTCGCCCTTGCCGCCGATGTCGTACGCGAGACCGATGCCCTTGGCCGAGTACTTGCCGGACTCGGAGTCACTGCCGCCGGCCGAGTCGGTGCTGGACTTGCCACAGCCGACCGCCGTGAGTGCGACGACCGCGACGGCCACCGCTGCTTGGGAGAACCTGGTCCTCCGAGAGATCAGACGCACAGCAAGCACCCTTCATCCCCACGGCACCGTCGCCGGCCCGCTACCCCTTGCGCCGCCACAGGTGGCGATTCCGGCGCACAGTAACGCGCGTAGAAGGGGAGGGGAACGGGGTTCCTCGCGGCCGTTATCGATTCGTGCCGCCGACGGGCCGCATTCCGGCGCCGCCGGTTACAGCCGGATAACTCAAGCGGACGAAGGGGCATATGACGGGCGCCCCCTGCTGTCGTCACGTCAGACGCCCTACGTGCCAGGCGGATCGCCGATCCGGGTGCCGGGCGGGCCAGGCAGATCGCCACTCCGAGTGACCGACGGGCCAGGCCGACCGTCGATCCAGGTGCCGGGCGAATCAGGCCGATCGCCGCTCCGAGTGCCAGGCGGGCAGGCCGGCCGTCGACCCGGGCGGCCGGCGGGCCAGGCCGATCGCCGAGCCGGGCCGATCGCGCCGACCCGAGCTCCCGGCGGCCAGGCCGGTCCGCGACCCGGACCCCGGCGGCCGCTGCCTCGTCTCAGCCCGCCGCGTCCAGCAGTACGGCGGCGGTGAACAGCTCCACCCCGACCGTGATCGCGGACTCGTCGGCGTCGAAGTCGCCCTGGTGCAGATCGCGCACCGTCCGCTCGCCGGGCGTGCGCACACCGAGGCGCGCGAGGGCCCCCGGCACCTGTTCGAGGTACCAGGAGAAGTCCTCCCCGCCGAGGCTCTGCTCGGTGCTCTCCACCGTCTCCGCTCCCCGGCGCACGGTCATGGCGTCCCGCAGCAGCTCGGTGACCACCGGGTCGTTCACCACGGGCGGGACCCCGCGCACATAGGTGATCTCCGACTTGGCCCGGTGCAGGTTGGCGACCTCGTCGATCGCGGCCACCACGACGTCGGGCGCCTGCCGCCACGCCGCGATGTCCAGGCAGCGCACGGTGCCGGAGAGCTCGGCGTGCTGCGGGATGACGTTCGGGGCGTGGCCGGACTCGATCCGCCCCCAGGTCACGGCCATCCCGCTGCGGGTGTCCACCCGGCGGGCGACGATCGCGGGCACGTCGGTGGCGACCCGGGCCGCGGCGGTGACGAGGTCGGTGGTCAGGTGCGGCCGCGCGGTGTGCCCGCCGGGGCCGTTCAGCGCGATCTCCAGCCGGTCGCAGGCCGAGGTGATGGGCCCCGGCCGCAGCCCGACCCGCCCGGCGTCGACCCGGGGGTCGCAGTGCACGGCGACGATCTGCCGCACCCCTTCCAGCGCCCCGTCCTCGATGGCGTCGACGGCGCCGCCCGGCAGCACCTCCTCGGCGGGCTGGAAGATCAGCCGCACGGGCTGGGGCAGCAGGCCCCGCTCGTGCAGCTCGGCGAGGACGAGCCCGGCGCCCAGTACGACGGTCGTGTGCACGTCGTGCCCGCAGGCGTGCGCCCGGTCGGGCACGGTGGAGCGGTAGGCGCACTCGGTCTTCGCGTCCGGGATGGGCAGGGCGTCGATGTCGGCGCGCAGGGCGAACAGGCCGCGACCGTCCGCCGGCGCCTCGCCGTCCACGCCGATGTCACAGACGAGCCCGGTCCCGACGGCGAGCACCCGTGGCCGCAGACCGGCCTTCTCCAGCCGCTCCTTGATCGCCGCCGTGGTGCGGAACTCCTGGTTGCCGAGCTCGGGATGCATATGCAGGTCGCGCCGGAAGGCGACGAGCTCGGCACGCAGCTCCTCGGGCAGCGCACCGGGGAGCACGGCATCAGCGGGGATATCGGCCTCGGACTCTCGGGACATCAATTGGTTCACCCTCTGAAGGGTAGGTCTCCGGGGCGGCCAACTGCCCCTCGAACAACAAAACTTCAGCCCGTTAGGGGAAGAAAACCTGGCCGCCGGACGCATAGGCGTCGATTCAGGTGGGTAGACTCGCCCGCTTTCCGGACGGGCTTCGCACCCAGCCACCCTTCAGGCATACCATGCCCCGCCGTACGTACGCTGTTCTGTTCACCCGTCGGAACGGAACCGGGACGCGCCCCGGGCGGGTGCCCCGCAGGGTCCCGCCCCGCTCCGGACGGCCGCGGGACGGGCTCGGCCATCCGGCGGACGCCCCGCCGGTGCGCTCGGTAACCTCCGGGCATGTGACCCACCCCGAGAGCGGTGACCTCGCCGCACCCTTCATATCCGCGACCCGGATCTCGTACGACACCATCGCCCAGGACTACGCCGACAGCTTCGCGGACCACCTCGCCGTACACCCCGTCGAACGTTCCCTCCTCGCCGCCTTCGCCGAGCTCGTGCGGGAGCGGGGTACGGCGCCCGTGGCCGACCTGGGCAGCGGACCCGGTCATGTCGCGGCCCGGCTGCACGCCATGGGCGTGCCGGTCTTCGGGGTCGACGTGTCCCCGCGGATGGTGGAGCTGGCCCGTGCGGCGCACCCCGCGCTCCGCTTCCACGTGGGCTCGATGACCTCGCTCGACCTGCCGGACGCGACCCTCGGCGGGGTGCTCGCCCTCTACTCGATCATCCATGTCCCGGACGATCACCTGCCGAGGGTGTTCGCGGAGTTCCACCGGGTGCTGGCGCCGGGCGGCCAGGTGATGCTGGGGTTCCAGTGGCACGAGGAGGAGGACGGGATGCATCTCGCCGAGCGCTTCGGCCACGCGATCTCGCTGGACTACCACTGGCGCACCCCGGACGCCGTGGCCGACCTCCTGGTGAAGGCCGGTTTCCGGCTCCGGGCCCGGCTGCTGCGCGAACCCGGCGCCGAGGAGAGGCTCCCGCGGGCGTTCCTGCTGGCCCACAAGCCCGAAGGGGCATAGCGACGCTAAGCCCGAAGGGGCATGGCGACGCGGCCCGTGCACGGGGTGCGCGGGCCGCGTTCCGCTCCGTGGGTTCCCGCCGCGTGCCTACTGCGGGCTCGCCGCCGACACCCGGGTGACGTCCCGCGCCGTGCCCGTGACCCCCGACAGGAAGCCCTGGGCCCGGGGCGAGGCGTTCTCCGTCAGCCAGCCCGGGTCGATGTCGCAGACCGCGACCCGGACGTCCGTACCGGCCAGCGCGAGCGGCAGGGTGTGGACGACCGTCGACGGGAAGCTGAGTATCGTCCGCCCGATCGGGCCGCGCCGGGCGATCAGTTCGAGCGGGAGTTCGGGGCGGACGATCTCCAGTCCCGTCTCCCGCGCGAGCCGGTGCAGCTTGTCCGTGCTCTCGCGGCGGTGCGCGAAGTAGCGCGTCGCGCCGTGCGCCCTGGCCCGGGCGCCCACCGCGGACACGTACCGGTCCGCGTCGACCACGCCGGTCTCCACCAGCGAGGTGCCGACCAGGTCCGCCCCCTTGGCGACCCGGGGCGGGCCGAAGCGGGAACGGGTCCAGGCGAAGGCGTTCTGAGTGATCGTCACGCCCTCGGGCGCCTCCTCTATGGGCATCGAGGAGAAGATCTCCACCCGGCGGCCGTCGCCCGGGGTCAGCCGGCGCCGGGCCGAGGACGACACCGGCGCGAACACCACGTCGCGCGGGCCGGGGCGGCCCCCCTTGCGGTGCCAGCGCACCAGCCGCTCGCCCCGGGCCAGCTGGGCGACGAACTCCATCGTCGCCGTGCCGTCGTCCACCACGACCAGGTCCCGGGCCCGGGTGATGGTCAGCAGCAGCTGTACGTAACGGGAGAACGGGTCTCCCATCACCACGCGTTCCGCCGCGCGCAGCAGCCGGGACAGGCCGCCGATGGTGCGGAAGGGCGCGGCCGTACCGCCCCGCGCCTCCTCCCAGCGGACCTCGTGACCGTCCTCGCGGGCCAGCTCCGCCATCCGGCGCAGCTGACCGCGGGTCATCGGGTCCATCGGGGACAGGACGACGAGGGTGAACCCCGCGCCGGACCGCTCCGGACCGCCCAGCCCGTGCGCATGCGCCCATTCGAGCACGTTCAGCAGCTGAACCGGGCTCTCCACGAAGGCGAGCGTGTGGGGGGTGCCGGTGGTCCCGGCGCGAGGGTTCATCGACGTACGACCGTCCCGTAAGCCACTCGGAGTCGGACTGGGGGCCGAGCTGGTGCTCAGACCGAGACCGGCTCGCCCGCGGCGGCGGCGATCTCCGCCTCGGCGACGACACCGGTGACGCGGCGCAGCTTCTTCATCGGGCCGAGCTCGGAGTCGTAGACCTTCTTGACGCCGTCGCCGAGCGAGGCCTCGATGGTGCGGATGTCGCGCACCAGGCGCTGCAGGCCCTGCGGCTCCACGGAGGCGGCCTGGTCCGAGCCCCACATGGCGCGGTCGAGGGTGATGTGGCGCTCGACGAAGGTGGCGCCGAGGGCGACCGCGGCGAGCGTGGTCTGCAGGCCCGTCTCGTGGCCGGAGTAGCCGATCGGGACGTTCGGGTACTCCTGCTGGAGGGTGTTGATGACGCGGAGGTTGAGCTCCTCGGCCTTCGCCGGGTAGGTCGAGGTGGCGTGGCAGAGCAGGATGTTGTCCGAGCCGAGGACCTCGACCGCGTGGCGGATCTGCTTCGGGGTGGACATGCCGGTGGAGAGGATGACCGTGCGGCCGGTGGCACGCAGGGCGCGCAGCAGCTCGTCGTCCGTCAGGGAGGCGGAGGCCACCTTGTGGGCCGGGACGTCGAACTTCTCCAGGAAGGCGACGGCCTCGGTGTCCCACGGGGAGGCGAACCAGTCGATGCCCCGCTTCTTGCAGTGCTCGTCGATCTGGCGGTACTCGTCCTCGCCGAACTCCACGCGGTGGCGGTAGTCGATGTAGGTCATCCGGCCCCAGGGGGTGTCGCGCTCGATGTCCCACTGGTCGCGCGGGGTGCAGATCTCCGGGGTGCGCTTCTGGAACTTGACCGCGTCGCAGCCGGCCTCGGCGGCGGCGTCGATGAGCTTGAACGCGTTCTCCAGCTCACCGTTGTGGTTGATGCCGATCTCACCGACGACGTAGACGGGCTGACCGGGGCCGGCGGTCTTGGAACCGAACGTGCGCAGACGGGAGTTGGTGCTCATGGCAGAGATGTCCTTACTGGGGGAGGGAGTCGAGAGAGGGGCCGAGGATCCAGCTGGCGATCTCTCGGATCGCGCCGTCGCCACCGGGGAGAGTGGTGACCGCGCGTGCGGCGCCGCGCACGACGTCGTGGGCGCTCGCGACCGCCACGGGCCAGCCCACGAGGGCGAAGCACGGGAGGTCATTGACGTCGTTGCCGACGTAGAGCACGCGCTCAGGCGCGATGCCCTGCTCCTCGCACCACTGCTTCAGCGCGAGGTCCTTGCGGTCGATGCCGTGCAGCACCGGGAGCTTGAGCTTCCGGGCCCGGGCGGCGACGACCGGGTTCTGTTCCGTGGACAGGATCAGCATCTTCAGGCCGCTCCTGCGGAGGGCCGCGATGCCGAGTCCGTCCCCGCGGTGCACGGAGACGAACTCCCGTCCGTCGGAGTCGATCAGCACCCGGTCGTCGGTCTGGGTGCCGTCGAAGTCGAGGACGACCGCGTCGATGTCGTCGGCGGTCGGCAGCGAACCGGGGAGGTCCGCGTCGAAGAGGGGGGCCAGGGCGCGGGCGCGGGCGAGATCGTGCGGGTCGTCGATCTCCAGCACCCGGGCAGGGTCGGTGCGCACCAGTTCGGTGCGGCCGAAGAAGCGGTGCCGGTGCTCGCGGAAGCCGGTGGCCTCCATCGCGTAGGCGGCGCCGGTCTCCAGCAGGTCCTGGGGGCGGTCCTGGCGGCGCGGGCGGAAGGACTTGTCGTGGTTGACGCCGTAGCCGCCCTCAGTGACGGCCGGGTCGGCAACCTTGGTCCTGCCGCCGACCTCGTCGGCGCGTCCGGTCTCGACGACCGCCGGCTCGTCGGCCGCGTCCCGCCAGATGAAGCCGTGGAAGGGGGCCACGGTGACCGCCGTGTCGGCGCCGTTCTCGACGACCGCGCCGGCCACCCCGTCGATGTCCTCCCGGACGATGAAGGGGCTGGTGCACTGCACGAGGAGCACCGCGTCGACCGGGGAGCCGTGCAGCGCCTCGTGGGCGTCCATGGCGTGCAGGACGGCGGCCTCGGAGGTGGCGGTGTCGCCGGCGATGGCGGCGGGCCGCAGCACGACCTCGGCGCCGGCCTGCCGGGCGGCGGCGGCGATCGCCTGGTCGTCGGTGGAGACGACGACGTCGGTCACCAGCCGGGAGGCGCGGCACTCGCGCACGGCACGGGCCACGAGCGGGATCCCGCCGACGGCCGCGAGGTTCTTCGCGGGCACGCCCTTGGAGCCGCCGCGCGCGGGGATCACCGCGAGCACCCGGCGCACCGAAGCGCCTTGGCCCGCTTCCGGGTTGGACATGGGTTCCACTCCTTGGGCTGTTGTCTCGGCGGCGCTCACAGCTCGCCCATCCGCCGGATCACGGGGGCGACGCGCTGCACTCCGTGGCGGTAGGCGCCGCGCGCCGCCCGGCGCACGATCTGCCGGACCGCTCCCGGCTCCTTGTCGGCGGCCGGGGCGCCGGGCAGCGGGGCGCCGTCGGGGCCGAGGTGGTGGCGGGCGAGGATGCCCGGCAGGTATCCGGGGGCGGTCTCGGGTGTGTAGTACGGGGCCAGCGGGGGCAGTCCGCCGGGGCGTTCGAGGAGCTCGGTGATCCGCTCGCGGGCCGCGTCGAAGGCGGTGGCGTAGGAGCCCGCCCGGTCCGGATCGTTCCGGAATCGATCCGGTTCTGCCGGTTCCTAAAAGGCCC
>NZ_JBEOWS010000164.1:0-20658 GCF_040296125.1 Streptomyces sp. NPDC002265
GCCGTGGCGCGTTCGGGCTGTGGCAGGGTTGCGGCGTTCAGGCGCCGGGCAGGACACGCAGGAGCTGGCGGCGGGCGCGGCGCAGGGCCAGGCGGCGGGCGAGGCCGGGTGCGGCGTAGGCAGTGACGACGAGGACGGCCACGGCGGTGAACGTGGTGAGCGGGCCGACCCAGCAGGACATCAGCAGCGCGCTGCCGGTCAGGAGTAGCACGGCGAGGGTGAGCGCGAGGGCCTGGTCGTGGTGCACCGGATCGGCTTGTCTGCTCACGCCCGGCGCAGGCATCCGGCCGGCACCTGGCCTCCGCGCACGATGCGCCACAGGCTCCCGCCGCCGCACTCGCGGTACTGCGACCAGGAGCTGCGGCCGACGGCGACGATGCACGACGTCACCCGCTCGCCCCGGCGCAGGTAGCACACGATCGGCGAACGCGTCGTCGCGACCGGTCCCTCGTTCCACGCCGGCATGCGCACGGCCACCTTCTGGACTGCCTGCCAGGTCGACGTGCACGGCGCGGACGCGGCGGCGGTGGTCGGCGGAGCAGCGGACAGGGCGGTCGCAAGGACGGCGGCGACGGCAACCGCCGTGGTGAGCAGACGTCGAGTCAGGTGCATACGCGATCAACCCCACTGCCCACCCGCCCGGTCACGATCCCCCGCACAAGATCACCCGCCAGGGGGTGGGCGGGCAGCTTGTCGGCCCGTCCCGCGCGCGGCCCCGCCGACGCGCAAGCAGACACCAGTGCGCCCCGATCCCCCGGCGGCGCGCTCACTCCGCCCCGCCCGCTCCCTTTCACCTTCTTTCTTCCTGATCACAGGGGCGCGGGGGTGTGCTGAGGGGGATGTCGGTTCCGCCGACCATGCGTAAGAGGCCACCTGACGTGGGGTGTTGGGGAGGCTGGGCGTGGGTCGAGGGCAAGGGATAGCGCAGGAGATGGCGCAGGAGTTTGTGCGTGAGGTGGTGCAACGGATCGCGATTACAGTATTATGGAACATGCCAGAAAGGGTGGCTCCCTGACCGGCACCGCCGAACGTTCGTCACCTGAAGGGAAGCCTCAAGTGGCTCACGAGATCGAGCAGTTCACCGACGGCACCGCCGCTTTCGTCTCCGCCAACACGAGCGCCTGGCACAAGCTCGGCACCGTCACCGACGGCGCGCTGAGCGCCGAGGAGGCCATGCGCATCGCGTCTCTGTCCGGCTGGAACGTGCGGCTCCTCCCCCTGACCGCGACCGAGATCACGGCCGACGGGACCACGCCGCTGGAGGTCGCGCAGCACTTCGCGACCGCGCGGACGCATCCGAGGACCGGCCGCACGCAGACGCTCGGAGTGGTCGGCAGCGACTACCACCCCGTGCAGAACGAGGAGCACGCCGAGTTCCTCAACCTCCTGGCCGATGAGTCCGGGGCGCACTTCGAGACCGCCGGATCGCTCAAGGACGGCCGTCAGGTGTTCCTGACCATGAAGATGCCGCAGACCCTCACGATCGGCCGTGACGACGACGTTGATCTGTACATCGCGGCGTTCAACAGCCACGACGGAGGCAGCGCCTTCCGCGTCGTGGTGACGCCGGTCCGGGTGGTGTGCGCGAACACGATGCGCGCGGCCATCCACGGGGCCCGCTCTTCGTTCGTGGTGCGGCACACCGCTGGAGCCAAGGCCCGTATCGCGCAGGCCCGTTCCGCCCTGGGTCTGACCTTCCGGTACGCCGAGGAGTTCGAGCAGGCCGCGCAGCGCATGATCGAAGCCGAGATGACGCTCAGCGAGCTGAAGTCGGTGGTGGACGAGCTGTGGCCGGTCAAGGACAGCGACCACGCCCGCGCCAAGACCAACCAGCGCCGGCGCTGGGGGGCGATCTCGAACCTGTTCGTGCACGCCGACACCCAGGCCGGTATCCGGGGCACGCGGTGGGCCGGATACAACGCGCTCACCGAGTACGCGAACCACGTCGCCCCGGTCCGGGGCAAGACCGCCGCCGAGAAGGCGGACGCCCGCGCCGAGCGGGTCATCAGCGGAGCGGCGAACGACCTGATGGAGAAGGCGTTCGCCCTCACCGCGGTCTGACCCCCTGACCGCCGGGCGGGCGCTCGTACTCCCCCACGGGTGCCCGCCCGGCCCCTCACAGGCCGGCAGAGACCGTCCCGCCCGAGCACGAAGGCTCACCCCGCCTCAGGAGCGCGGAGCGCTCCCCGGCCCGCCCCTGCCGTGTAGCGGCTGCACGCGTCTGCGGGGCAGCCCGCACGATCACGTCCGCCGCTTGCTGCGCCCGGTCCGTGCCGGCGGACGTTCAGCGGTTCGACGCCCACCGCCCCCTGGAAGGCCATTCATGCCCATCTGGAAGTGGAAGATCAAAGGCATCGTCGACGACTTCGACGCGTGCGGTTGCTGCGGCCGCCGCGGACTCAGGCGCACGGTTGCGTTGATGCCGCTGGACGCCGACGGGAACGAGGACGGTACCGCCGAGGACGTCGTGTACTACGGCACGTCGTGCGCTGCTACTGCGCTGGGCTGGACGCAGGGCAAGGTGGCTGACACCGCGCGCGCCGCCCAGGCCGAGCGGGACCAGCGCGACGCCTACGCCCGCCGGATGATCAGCATCTACGCCCCGGTGGAGTTCGCCCCCGTACGTGACAAGGCCCGCGTCTACTACGGCCGCAACCAGCACCAGCGGGACACGGGCGTGAAGGCGAGTGAGGAAGTGGCGAAGCTGCTGGCCAAGGCCCGCGCGACACTGGCCGACACGACGACCGGCCCGGCCCGCCCGTCGCGGATCGAGGACTTCTGCCGCTACCTCGTGATCTTCACCAGCGACGAGCGGATCCACCTCGTTCAGCGCGTGCCGGAGCAGGAGGCCGAGCGCCAGGAGCAGGCCGCAGCCGCCCAGCGTCGCGCGGAACAGATCCGGGGCAGCGTCCTGGTCGTGGCCGCGCTGGACGCCGAGGCCGCGCGCGACGTCGCGTACGCCGACGAACTGACCCGCGCATGGAACGCGAAGGCCTGGCAGGCCGGCCATGTCTGAGACCGCGCCCGGGCCCCGGTTGTTCATCGGGAGCCGCGTCACCTACCACGGCACTGTTGCCGAGATGCACGACCGCCCCCTGTACCTCCTGCCGTGCATGTGGTTCGGACACTGCCAGGCCTGCTGGGAGCAGGACGACAAGTTCGGCGAGCACCGCCCACAGGAGCGGGACCACTTCATGGCGGTCGACCTCACCACCGGCCGCCGTTTGCACCACGCCCGCCGAGCGCACCTGACCCCGATCCCGCACGAGTGGCCCGCGGACACCGTTGCGGTCCACATCAACGGCTACTGGTACGCCGCCGCGTACACCACGCCAGGCGGAAGCGATCGGGCCCGGACGGTGCACTTCTACACCGCCGAGGACTTCACGGGGCGCACCTGGTGCCACATCCGGGAGCCCGCGCCCGACATGCACCGCTTGGACGAGCAGGGCCGCCACCACCTCGTCGTCTGACCGAGTCCCGCGCGCCACAGCGCGGGACACCCCGCGCTGCTCGCGCATCCCGAGCGCCACCCAAGCGAAGGGCCCTCGCACCGATGAAGATCAGCCGCGAAGTGCACCTGCGCCACATCCTGACGAGCGATACCTCCCTGCCCATGACCGCCGAGCTGCGCTATGACAGCGCCGATCCCTACGCCGTGCGCGCCACCTTCCACCCCGGGCCGGAGGAAGCCGTGGAGTGGGTGTTCGCCCGCGGCCTTCTCGCCGAAGGCCTGCACCGGCCCACCGGTATCGGCGATGTCCGCGTCTGGCCGGCCCGCAGCTCTGACCGAGGCACCGTGAGCATCGTGCTGAGTACTCCAGAGGGAGAAGCACTCCTCGAAGCCCCCGTGCGGGCCCTGGAGTCTTTCCTGAACCAGACGAACGCTGCCGTACCACCCGGCACGGAACATCAGCACTTCGATCTCGACGCCGAACTCGCCCGCATCCTCGCGGAGAGCTGATAAAGCCCCACCGAGTCGTCGACACCGTCTCGGGAACGCGCCGGGCCGCGTCGGCTGGCCCGCCGTCGTGCAGGCCGCCGTACAGCCCTGCGCGAGCAGCTCAACGCCTCCCCGTACCGACCCCACCCCGTTGCTGCCGGACCCGTCCGTCACCGGCTGAGACCCCGGCCCGGCCCCGGCAGGGGCCGGGGTCGCCCGTCAACTCTTCATTCCCGTACGCCCTATGAGGAGACGCCTTGTGATGACCATTGCCACTCCGTCCGGCACCGTCCGCGCCGTCCCGTCCGAAGCGGACGCCACCGGAGCCGTGCGCTACACCCTCACCGGCGCGGCCACGGGAACTGTCCACGTGACCGCGACCAGCAGCCCTGCCCGGTGGGACCGTTTCGACGCCGTCCGGGCCACCCTCGGATCCGCCGGCGCTCGCCAGTTGCCCGCCGAGCCGCTGGTGCGCATCCGCGGCCGCGCCTACCAGGGCAGCACAGTGCGCGTACTCGCCTACTCCGCCGACGTGCCCTGGGGGTGGCAGGACCCGATGACCTTGGTCGACACCGACGACCGCCCCGCACCCGAGCCGGCCCGCCAGACGCTGACCGCCATCCTGCGCGCGTGCGCCGGCGCCGATGGTGTCCACGACGTCGGCCTTCTCACCCGGCACGGAGTACTCCCCGCCGTCCCGGGTGAAGACGGTGAGTCCGGCAGCGCCGCGCGTGACCACGACGGCCGACGGACCGGCCGCGAGCCACTCGCCGGGGGTGCCGCCGAGCCAACGGGCGTCGTCCTCGGACAGCTTGAGGAGCGTGACCGACGGCAGCCAGCTCCGAAACCGCGCCCGGTAGGCGTCCGCGTCGGGAATCAGACCCGGCCGGATGTTCGGGTCCAGGGTGGTGAACATGCCCTGCCCGGACGCGGAGCGCAGCAGTTCCGCGTAGGCGCTCGCGCCGGGTTCGAGGACCAGGGAACAGGTCCCGAAGGACACCGCCCGGGTCCCTTCGGGCAGCCGGTCCGGCGCCGTGAACAGCCGGTCGGCGGTGCCTTCGACATAGAAGGAGTAGGCGGCCGAGCCGCTCGCGTCGAGCGTCGCGGCGGCCAGTGTGGTCGGCTCCGTGCCGCGCTGCACGGCCGACACGTCCACCTCTGCCCGGCGCAGCCCGTCGAGCAGCGCCTCGCCGAAGGCGTCGTAGGAGATACGGGAGCAGAAGGCCGTGGGGGAGCCGAGGCGGCCGAGGGCCACGGCGGTGTTGTAGGGACCACCGCCCGGCACCGGTGTCAGGCCCGCCAGGGCGCCGGGCCCCTGCGGTACCAGGTCGATCAGTGCCTCACCGGCGACGACGATCACGAGTCCGGGTCCTTTCCGCGGCGGTGAGGGCCGCCCGGCCCGTGGGGGCCGGACGTGCTGCTGCGGCCGGGCGGGCCGCTCCGGCCGGCCGACGCAGCCGGGAACGTATCCCATCCGGCCCCCGGCGCAAAACGCCTGTGCGAGCGTCCCGCGCGGTGGCCCGGCCTCGCGTCCGACCGGAACGATGTCCTCCGTTAGGGTCGGAAGGTACCGCCCCCGACCCGTGGAGATCCTCATGCCCGGCCGTCCCGTCCCGAGCCGCCGCACCCTTCTGCGAGGGGCGGCCGCCGCGCCCGTCGCCGGGTTCGGTCTCGCCGCCTGTGCGACCGGGCAGGCCGCGCCCGCCGTGCCGACCGCACCGGTCCAGGTCGGCGCGGAGAGCGAGATCGCCCCGGGCGGCGCCAAGCTGTACCGGGACCACAACGTGGTGGTCGGCCGGCGCGAGGACGGCACCCTCAAGGCGTACAGCACGATCTGCACGCACGCGTTGTGCCCCATCAACAAGCTGGAGGGGACCACCCTGGTCTGCCCCTGTCACGGCAGCCGGTTCGACGCGCTGACGGGCAAGGTGGTGCACGCCCCGGCCACCGTGCCGCTGACCGAGCTGACAGTCGAGGTCAAGGACGGCCGGATCGTCGCGGGGCCCGCGGCCTGATCACAGCAGGCGCCGGGTCTTCGCGCTCACTCCCAGTCCCATCCGATGCCGACGAGTCCCGCCCGCACCCGCGGCTCGACGAGATGCACCGAGCGGTGCTGCGGACTGAGCGCCAGCCCCTGGCGGCCGCTGCGCGGGGCCGCCGCGGAATGCTGGGTGAACCGATGGCAGCGCACCGGCAGCGTGTGCGCGTCGAAGCACACCTCCAGGGCGTACTGTCCGCCCGCCATGCCGAACTCGCGCAGGTACTCGCGGGAGGCTCCGGCCGTACCGTCCTCGACGGCGTAGCGGAAGAGGAACGTGTCACCGGAGCGCAGCCGGGTGTCGAAGAGCAGCTCGGCCACGAGCACCCCGGTGTCGTGATGCCGGCGGACGCGTCCCGTGCGGCAGTTCTCCAGGGCCCGCACCGTCATCCGCTCCGGTGCGCAGCCCTGGTCCCCGTGGTGGACGGCCACGAAGCGGTCGACGCCGTCGCGGTGGGCCCGCACGATGTGGTGCGACTCGCGCCCCAGGAGCTCGCCGCCCGCGCCGATCCGCACCCGTTCGTGGTGCCCCAGGGAGTCCAGTCCGTTGTCGACGGGGTACTCCAGTTCGGCCAGCAGATGTTCGAGGACTCCCGAAGCCGCGACGAAGGAGCGGTAGGAGCGGGACGAGGGCCGGTCGCCGTGGGTGCCGTCCTCGGATTCGGCGAGCAGACGTATCAAGGACTCGTCCGGGAGTTGCAGTATCTCCTCCAGGGCCCGCACCGCCCGCAGCGACTCGGGGCGCTGCGGGCGGCGGGCGCCCTGCTGCCAGTAGCTCAGGCTGGTGACGCCGACCTTCACGCCGTAGCGGGAGAGATGGTGCTGTACACGTTGCAGCGGCAGTCCGCGGGCCGCGATCGCGGCCCGCAGTGCGACGTGGAAGGGGCCGCCTCGCAGGGCCGTGTCCAGTTCCGCGATGGCGACGTCGGCGGCGACGTCCGCGTGCTGTGTGGCGTGCGGCATGCAGGGGCCTTTCTGTGAATGTCACAACGGCTGGTCAGACCGTTCGCGGGAGCGAAACCGGGGCCGCCCGGCGTGCGTCGGGAGTCGTCACGCCCGTACGCCGTCGTGCACGGCCCCGAGTTCCCCCGCATTGAAGCGTGTTGACCAAGTCCCGACAACACCTGAAGCCCAACAGCGGCGGACTCCTGGCCGAGTCCGCACCGTGCCGTCGCGGCCCGGCAGCAGGCCGTGACGAGCCCCTAGGAGGGTGCGCGAGGGGGTGTGGAGCGCCCGGTCGCACCGCCGGTACGGTCCCCGGTGTTCGCACTGTGCGTACTTGCAACGCGACCCCGGGTGACCGGGTTGGCGGCGCTCGCCCGACCGGGACCCCGGCCGACGTTGTCCACAGCCCCGCCGGAGTGTCGCCCCTCGCCAGTAGGGTGTGAGACATGGCCGATCCCTCCAGCTACCGCCCCAAGCCGGGACAGATCCCGGACTCTCCCGGGGTGTACAGGTTCCGCGACGAGCACCGCCGGGTGATCTACGTCGGCAAGGCGAAGAGCCTGCGCCAGCGCCTGGCGAACTACTTCCAGGACCTGGCGGGACTGCACCCGCGCACCCGGACGATGGTGACCACCGCCGCGTCCGTGGAGTGGACCGTCGTGTCCACGGAGGTCGAGGCGCTCCAGCTGGAGTACTCCTGGATCAAGGAGTACGACCCCCGGTTCAACGTCAAGTACCGCGACGACAAGAGCTACCCGTACCTCGCGGTGACGATGAACGAGGAGTTCCCGCGCGTGCAGGTGATGCGCGGTCACAAGAAGAAGGGCGTGCGCTACTTCGGTCCCTATGTGCACGCGTGGGCCATCCGCGACACCGTCGACCTGCTGCTGCGCGTCTTCCCCGTGCGCACCTGCTCGGCGGGCGTCTTCAAGAACGCCTCCCGCACCGGCCGCCCCTGTCTGCTCGGCTACATCGGCAAGTGTTCGGCGCCCTGTGTGGGACGTGTCTCCGCCGAGGAGCACCGCGAACTGGCCGAGGACTTCTGCGACTTCATGACCGGCCGCACCGGCACCTACCTCCGCCGTCTGGAACGGCAGATGGCGGAGGCCGCCGAGGAGATGGAGTACGAGCGGGCCGCCCGCCTGCGCGACGACATCGAGGCCCTGAGAAAGGCCATGGAGAAGAACGCGGTCGTGCTCGCGGACGCGACCGACGCCGACCTCATCGCGGTCGCGGAGGACGAGCTGGAGGCGGCGGTCCAGATCTTCCACGTCCGCGGCGGGCGCGTGCGCGGCCAGCGCGGCTGGGTGACCGACAAGGTGGAGGAGGTCACCACCGGCGCTCTCGTGGAGCACGCGCTCCAGCAGCTCTACGGCGAGGAGAGCGGGGACGCCGTCCCCAAGGAGGTCCTCGTACCGGCCCTGCCCGAGCCGGTGGAGCCCGTGCAGGAGTGGCTGACCGGACGCCGTGGCTCCCAGGTGTCCCTGCGCATCCCGCAGCGCGGCGACAAGCGGGCCCTGATGGAGACGGTCGAGCGCAACGCCCAGCAGGCGCTCGTCCTGCACAAGACCAAGCGGGCCTCCGACCTGACCACGCGCTCACGCGCCCTGGAGGAGATCGCGGACGCCCTCGAACTGGACAGCGCGCCCCTCAGGATCGAGTGCTACGACATCTCCCACCTCCAGGGTGACGACGTGGTCGCGTCGATGGTCGTCTTCGAGGACGGGCTGCAGCGCAAGGGCGAGTACCGCCGCTTCCAGATCAAGGGCTTCGAGGGCCAGGACGACGTCCGCTCCATGCACGAGGTGATCACCCGCCGGTTCCGGCGCTACCTCGTGGAGAAGGAGCGGACGGGGGAGTGGGCCGAAGACACGGCCGGCGAACAGGCCGGCGGGAGCGACGGCGACGGCGATGTCGGCGGTGGCGTCGGCGGTGGGACGAACGGGTCGCACCCCCTCACCGAGGAGGACGGGCGGCCCAAGCGCTTCGCCTACCCGCCCCAGCTCGTCGTCGTCGACGGCGGTCAGCCGCAGGTCGCGGCGGCCAAGCGGGCCCTGGACGAGCTCGGCATCGACGACATCGCCGTCTGCGGCCTGGCCAAGCGCCTGGAGGAGGTCTGGCTGCCGGACCAGGACGATCCGGTCGTCCTGCCCCGCACCAGCGAGGGCCTCTACCTGCTCCAGCGCGTCCGTGACGAGGCCCACCGCTTCGCGATCACCTATCAGCGCACCAAGCGTGCCAAGCGCTTCCGGGCCGGCCCCCTGGACGACGTCCCGGGCCTGGGCGAGACCCGCAAGCAGGCACTGATCAAGCACTTCGGGTCGGTGAAGAAACTGCGCTCCGCGACCATCGACGAGATCTGCGAGGTTCAGGGCATAGGCCGCAAGACGGCCGAGACCATCGCCGTGACCCTCGCCCAGGCGGCTCCGGCCGCGCCCGCCGTGAACACGGCCACTGGAGAGATCATGGAAGAAGACCACGAGACCGGGGCGCCCGAGACGACGGCGGACGCTCCTGGGGACCCCGTGACCGCGGGCGTCTCCGACGAACGACGGGGGCAGGAACCATGACCGAGCACGAGACGCAGCCCACAGCGGACCGAGAACGCACGCCCGCGAGGACGAGCGACAATTCCGCCAGGCAGGATGCACCCCAGCACGACGCACCCCAGCAGGATGCGACCAGGCAGGATGCACCCCAGCAGGACGCACCCGGGCAGGACGGGCCGCACGACGCACGCCATGAAGACGGAGCACAGGTGAGTACGGACAGCACACCGACCGGGAACCCGGACGCGGTCATCCCCGAGCTGGTGATCATCTCCGGCATGTCGGGGGCCGGACGCTCGACGGCCGCCAAGTGTCTGGAGGACCTCGGCTGGTTCGTCGTCGACAACCTCCCGCCGGCCCTGATCCCCACCATGGTGGAGCTCGGCGCCCGCTCACAGGGCAACGTGGCCCGCATCGCGGTCGTCGTCGACGTGCGCGGACGCCGCTTCTTCGACAACCTCCGCGAGTCCCTCGCCGACCTCGACGTCCGGGGCGTCACGCACCGGGTCGTCTTCCTGGAGTCCTCGGACGACGCCCTGGTGCGCCGCTTCGAGTCGGTGCGCCGCCCGCACCCGCTCCAGGGCGACGGCCGGATCGTCGACGGCATCGCCGCCGAGCGCGAGCTGCTGCGCGAGCTGCGCGGCGACGCCGACCTGGTCATCGACACCTCCAGCCTGAACGTGCACGAGCTGCGCGCCAAGATGGACGCCCAGTTCGCCGGCGAGGAGGAGCCCGAGCTGCGGGCCACCGTCATGTCCTTCGGCTTCAAGTACGGTCTCCCGGTCGACGCCGACCTGGTCGTGGACATGCGCTTCCTGCCCAACCCGCACTGGGTCCCCGAGCTGCGCCCCTTCACCGGGGTCAACGAGGAGGTGGCGGCGTACGTCTTCAACCAGCCCGGCGCGAAGGAGTTCCTCGACCGCTACGCGGAGCTCCTCCAACTGGTAGCCGCGGGCTATCGCCGTGAGGGCAAGCGTTATGTGACCATCGCGGTCGGCTGTACGGGCGGGAAGCACCGTTCGGTCGCGATGTCGGAGAAACTTGCCGCGCGCCTTGCGGCCGAGGGTGTGGAGACGGTGGTCGTACACCGGGACATGGGACGGGAATGACGGCACGAACTCTGCGACTGGGCCGACTGCGCCGGGGGGTACCCGACGGGCGCGTGAACCGGCCGGTCGAGGCCCGCGGCGGCAAGCCCCGCCGCCGCGGCGCCCAGCCCAAGGTCGTCGCCCTCGGCGGCGGCATGGGCCTGTCCGCCTCGCTCGCCGCGCTGCGCCGGATCACCGGCGACCTCACCGCCGTCGTCACCGTGGCCGACGACGGCGGCTCCAGCGGACGGCTGCGCGACGAGCTGGGCGTGCTGCCGCCCGGCGACCTGCGCAAGGCGCTGGCCGCGCTGTGCGGCGACGACGACTGGGGCCAGACCTGGGCCCGTGTCATCCAGCACCGCTTCGAGTCCAAGGGCGACCTGCACGAGCACGCGGTCGGCAATCTGCTGATCGTCGCCCTGTGGGAGCAGCTCGGCGACCATGTGCAGGCCCTGGACCTGGTCGGCAAGCTGCTCGGCGCGCACGGGCGGGTGCTGCCCATGTCCGCCGTGCCGCTGGAACTCCAGGCCCTGGTCCGCGGCCACGACCCGGACCGGCCCGAAGACATGGACACCGTGCGCGGCCAGGCGACGGTCGCCCTCACGCCCGGCGAGGTGCAGTCCGTGCACCTCGTGCCGAACGACCCGCCCGCCGTGCCCGAGGCCGTCGCCGCGGTCCTGGACGCGGACTGGGTGGTGCTCGGCCCCGGCTCCTGGTTCTCCTCGGTCATCCCGCACCTGCTGGTGCCGGAACTGCTGGACGCGCTCACGCAGACCAAGGCGCGCCGGGTACTCTCCCTGAACCTCGCACCGCAGCCCGGAGAAACCGAAGGGTTCTCCCCGCAGCGTCATTTGGAGGTTTTGGGACGACACGCCCCTAAACTCGCCCTGGACGTGGTGCTGGCCGACGAGGCCGCCGTGCCCGACCGCGACTCGCTGACCGAAGCCGCCAACCGGTTCGGGGCCGCGGTCGAGCTGGCGCCGGTGGCCCGGGCCGATGGGACTTCGCGGCACGACCCGGAGCTCCTCGCCGCCGCGTACGACCGTATTTTTCGGATGCATGGAAGGATCGGCCCATGGCGATGACGGCAGCGGTGAAGGATGAGATCTCCCGGCTCCCCGTCACCCGGACCTGCTGCAGAAAGGCGGAGGTCTCCGCCATCCTGCGGTTCGCCGGCGGCCTTCACCTGGTGAGCGGGCGCATTGTGATCGAGGCGGAGCTGGACACCGCGATGGCGGCCCGTCGGCTCAAGCGCGACGTCCTGGAGATCTTCGGCCACACTTCCGAGCTGATCGTGATGGCGCCGGGCGGCCTGCGCCGCGGCTCGCGCTACGTGGTGCGGGTGGTCGCGGGCGGCGACCAGCTGGCCCGGCAGACCGGCCTGGTGGACGGCCGCGGCCGTCCGATCCGCGGGCTTCCCCCGCAGGTGGTCTCCGGGGCCACCTGTGACGCCGAGGCGGCCTGGCGCGGGGCGTTCCTGGCGCACGGCTCGCTGACCGAACCCGGCCGCTCGTCGTCCCTGGAGGTGACCTGCCCGGGTCCGGAGGCCGCCCTCGCCCTGGTCGGCGCCGCCCGCAGGCTGTCCATCGCGGCGAAGGCCCGCGAGGTCCGCGGGGTGGACCGGGTCGTCGTCCGGGACGGCGACGCGATCGGCGCGCTGCTCACCCGGCTCGGTGCGCACGAGTCCGTGCTGGCCTGGGAGGAGCGCCGGATGCGCCGCGAGGTGCGCGCCACGGCGAACCGCCTGGCCAACTTCGACGACGCCAACCTGCGCCGCTCGGCCCGTGCGGCCGTCGCCGCGGGCGCCCGCGTCCAGCGTGCCCTGGAGATCCTCGCCGACGAGGTGCCCGAGCACCTGGCGGCCGCGGGCCGGCTGCGCATGGAGCACAAGCAGGCCTCCCTGGAGGAGCTGGGCGCGCTCGCCGACCCGCCGCTGACCAAGGACGCGGTCGCCGGCCGGATCCGCCGGCTGCTGGCGATGGCCGACAAGCGGGCCTCCGATCTGGGCATCCCGGGTACCGAGGCCAACATCTCCGAGGACCTGGCCGACAACCTGGTCGGCTGATCCGGCCGCGGCCGACACGCCGGTGCCCCGCCCTAGGGGCCCGGGCACCGGCGTTTGTCCGTCTTTGATGCACTCTTGACTGGATCATGAAGTGTCATGAGCCTGGCAGGTGTTCGTCGTCGTGGCGGACCACTGCTAGGGGGGTTCATGAGACACAGAGCGAGATCGATCCTCGCTGTCGGCGCGCTCCTGATCGGCGGAGCGAGCATCGCACCCATCGCCCAGGCACAGAGCGGACACCCGGCGCCCACGTCCGGACCGGACGAGGTCAAGGTGTACCGCGCCGAGATCACCAAGCAGCAGTTACCCCTGCTGCTGGCCGCCGGACAGGACGGCCAGGAGCTCGCCGGACAAACACCCGACCAGGGCACGGCCGACGTCGAGGTCTACCTCACCGACGACCAGGCACGGAAGCTGGAGCGGCAGGGCGTCGACCTCACCGAGCACACCCTCTCGGCCAAGGCGGAGAACCGCGTCGCGGCCGCCGCCGAGCACGTGTTCCGCCCGTACAGCGGCAGCGGCGGCCTGAAGGAGGAGATCGTCAGGACCGGCCAGGAGAACCCCGGCCTCACCAAGGTCGTCTCCATCGGAAAGACGGTCGACGGCCAGGACATCCTCGCGCTCAAACTGACCAAGGGCGCCAAGAAGTCCCGGGACGGCTCCAAGCCCTCCGTGCTGTACATGTCCAACCAGCACGCCCGCGAGTGGATCACGCCGGAGATGACCAGGCGGCTGCTGCACTACTACCTGGACAACTACAGGACCGACCAGCGGGTCAGGAAGATCGTCGACTCCACCGAGCTGTGGTTCGTGCTGTCGGCCAACCCCGACGGCTACGACTACACCTTCCAGAGCAGCGACACCCGCCTGTGGCGCAAGAACCTGCGGGACGTCAACGGCGACGGCGTCATCAGTACCGGCGACGGCGTCGACCTCAACCGCAACTTCGCCTACAAGTGGGGCTACGACGACGAGGGCTCGTCCCCCAACCCCACCAGCGAGACCTACCGCGGCGCGGCCCCGGCCTCCGAGCCCGAGACCAAGGCGCTCGACGCGTTCGAGAAGCGGATCGGCTTCACGTACGGCATCAACTACCACTCCGCCGCCGAACTGCTCCTCTACGGCGTCGGCTGGCAGGTCGCCACGCCGACCCCGGACGACGTCCTGTACAAGGCGCTGGCCGGCACCCCCGAGAACTCCGCGATCCCGGGCTACCACCCGCAGGTCTCCTCGGAGCTCTACACCACCAACGGCGAGGCGGACGGGCACGCGGGCAACGTCAACGGCATGGCGATGTTCACCCCCGAGATGTCGACCTGTCAGACCGCCTCGAACCTGGACCCGAACGACACCTGGAACGCCTCCGACTGCCAGTCGGGGTTCAACTTCCCGGACGACGAGAAGCTGATCCAGCAGGAGTTCGCCAAGAACGTCCCGTTCGCGCTGTCCGTCGCCGAGACCGCGGCCCATCCCGACCGGCCCTCGTCCCCGGTCGGCCTGACCGCCGCCGACTTCACCCCGGCGGCTTTCCCGACCTCGTACGCGCGCGGCGCCGACCAGGAGGTCTCGGTCGTCGTGCGCAGGTCGGTCCGCGACAAGGAGCTCAGGTACCGCGTCAACGGCGGCCGTACCCACGACCAGGCGCTCCGGCCCTGGAAGGGCGGCGAGACCTACGGCGGGAACGACAACCTCTACTTCGACGAGTACCGCGCCAAGGTCCGGGGCGCCGCACCGGGCGACAAGGTCGAGGTGTGGTTCACCGGCAGGGCCCGGAACGGGAAACCCACCGCCGGCGAGCACTTCACGTACACCGTCGCCGAACGGGCCAAGGCCGACACCCTCGTCGTCGCCGAGGAAGGCGCGAGCGCGGTACAGGCTCAGACGTACGTGGACGCGCTGAAGGCCAACGGCCGCAAGGCGGTCGTCTGGGACGTCGCCAACCAGGGCGCCCCCGACGCGCTCGGCGTGCTCGACCACTTCCGCACGGTCGTCCACTACACGGGCGCGGGACGGCCGGGCAACCCCACCCAGCTCCAGCTGCGCGCCTACCTCAACGAGGGCGGCAGACTGATCGAGGCGGGCGAGCAGGCCGGCGGCAGCGTGGACCTCGGCGACGGCACGCTCTCGAACGACTTCAGCCAGTACTACCTGGGCGCCTACTCGCGTACGTCGACGCCCGGAGCCACCGGCTTCAACGGCTCCGGGGCCCTCGCCGGCGCCGGGGGCGCGCTCGGCCCCGCGGCCGGCAACCCGCTCGACCGGGCGGGCACCTACGGGGTCACCTCCGACGAGCTGCCCACGGCCGGCTACCCGCAGTTCGCGAGCGCGGGCGCGGGCCAGTTCGCCGGCACCGTCAACCCGTACGGGCCGTACAGCGGTTCCGCCATGGCGGCCGCGGTGCACACCGACGACGCCTACAAGCGCCTCACCCGCACCATCGACCTCACCGGCGTCACCGCCGCCGACAAGCCCACCCTGCACGGCCGGCTGCTGTGGGACACCGAACCGGGCTACGACAACGCCGTCGTCGAGGCGCACACGGTGGGCGGCGAGGACTGGACGACGCTGCCCGAGGCGGGCGGCGCCACCGGCACCGCGGTCCCGGCGGAGTGCGGCGCGGGCTTCTACATCGGTGAACACCCCTGGCTGAAGCACTATCTGACGCTGACGTCGAGCGGCTGCACCGCCACCGGCAGCAGCGGCTCCTGGAACGCCTTCACCGGTGCCTCCGCCGGCTGGCAGCAGGTCGACTTCGACCTGAGCGCGTACGCCGGCAAGTCCGTCGAGGTCTCCCTCGCCTATGTCACCGACCCGGGCAGCGGCGGCCACGGCGTCCTCGCCGACGACCTGGCGCTCGTCGTCGGCGGCACGGCCACCCAGACCGAGGGCTTCGAGACGTCCCTGGGTGCCTGGCAGGTCACCGGGCCGCCGGCGGGCAGTCCCGCCGTCCTCAAGGACTGGGCGCGCACCGGAGCGCTGTTCCGCACATATGGAGCGGTCACCACCCACGACACCGTGCTGCTCGGTTTCGGCCTGGAACACGTCACCGCGGCGGCCGACCGTACGGCCCTGATCGGCAAGGCGCTCAAGGCACTCGGAGGGTAACTTCGGGTGACGATCGCATGATCGGAGCGGGCGGTCCGTACCCCTACTGGCGGGTACGGACCGCCTCGCCGCGTATGCGGCGACTCAATGTCACTCCGGGGGTCTCCGAGGGGTAGGGTCGTAGGCGGTCGGGGACATCCCATTTAGCTCGCCGGTGTCGCAACCGGCGTACCAACGAGGAGATCGGTTCGTGACGATCCGCGTAGGCATCAACGGCTTTGGCCGCATCGGTCGTAACTACTTCCGCGCGCTGCTGGAGCAGGGTGCTGACATCGAGATCGTGGCTGTCAACGACCTGGGTGACACCGCGACGACCGCGCACCTGCTCAAGTACGACACCATCCTCGGCCGTCTGAAGGCCGAGGTGTCGCACACCGCCGACACGATCACCGTCGACGGCCACACCATCAAGGTCCTGTCCGAGCGCAACCCCGCCGACATCCCGTGGGGCGAGCTCGGTGTCGACATCGTCATCGAGTCGACGGGCATCTTCACGAAGAAGGCCGACGCCGAGAAGCACCTGGCCGGCGGCGCCAAGAAGGTCCTCATCTCGGCTCCGGCCAAGGACGAGGACATCACCATCGTGATGGGCGTCAACCAGGACCAGTACGACCCGGCGAACCACAACATCATCTCCAACGCCTCCTGCACCACCAACTGTGTGGCGCCGATGGCCAAGGTTCTCGACGAGAACTTCGGCATCGTCAAGGGCCTGATGACGACGGTTCACGCGTACACCAACGACCAGCGCATCCTGGACTTCCCGCACTCGGACCTGCGTCGCGCCCGCGCCGCCGCCGAGAACATCATCCCGACCACGACGGGTGCCGCCAAGGCCACCGCCCTGGTCCTGCCCCAGCTCAAGGGCAAGCTCGACGGCATCGCCATGCGCGTCCCGGTCCCGACCGGCTCGGCCACCGACCTGGTCGTGACGCTCCAGCGCGAGGTCACCCGCGACGAGGTCAACGCCGCGTTCAAGAAGGCCTCCGAGGACGGCGACCTCAAGGGCTTCCTGGCGTACACCGAGGACCCGATCGTCTCCTCGGACATCGTCAGCGACCCGGCCTCCTGCACCTTCGACTCCTCCCTGACCATGGTCCAGGAGGGCAACACGGTGAAGATCCTCGGCTGGTACGACAACGAGTGGGGCTACTCCAACCGCCTCGTCGACCTGACGGTCTTCGTCGGCGACCAGCTCTGATCACCGGATCAGACACTTCGATGTGAGTGCAGGGCTCGGGCAGCGCACAGGCGCGCTGTCCGAGCCCTGACTCGCGTGCAGATCAACCCTCTTCCGAACACGAGCCCTCTCGGGAGTCCCCTACATGAAGACGATCGACGAACTTCTCGCCTCCGGCGTGGACGGCAAGCGGGTCTTCGTCCGCGCCGACCTCAACGTGCCGCTGGCCGACGGCGTGATCACCGACGACGGCCGCATCCGCGCCGTCCTGCCCACCGTCAAGGCCCTCGCGCAGGCGGGCGCCAAGGTGATCGTGGCCTCGCACCTGGGCCGCCCCAAGGGCGCCCCGGACCCCGCCTTCTCCCTGCTGCCCGCCGCCGAGCGGCTCGCCGAACTCCTCGGCGCCCCGGTCGCGTTCGCGCAGGACACCGTCGGCCCCGCCGCCCACGACGCCGTGGACGGCCTCCAGCCCGGCCAGGTCGCGGTCATCGAGAACCTGCGCTTCAACGCCGGTGAGACCTCCAAGGACGACGCCGAGCGCGGCGAGTTCGCAGACCGGCTCGCCGCCCTGGCCGACGTCTACGTCGGCGACGGCTTCGGCGCCGTGCACCGCAAGCACGCCTCCGTGTACGACCTGCCGGCCCGTCTGCCGCACTACGCCGGCTACCTCATCGCCACCGAGGTCGGCGTCCTGAAGAAGCTCACCGAGGACGTCGCGCGCCCCTACGTCGTCGCGCTCGGCGGCTCCAAGGTCTCCGACAAGCTCGCCGTCATCGACCAGCTGCTCGGCAAGGCCGACCGCATCCTGATCGGCGGCGGCATGGCCTTCACCTTCCTCAAGGCCAAGGGCTACGAGGTCGGCACCTCGCTGCTCCAGGAGGACCAGCTCCCGGCCGTCACCGAGTACATGGAGCGCGCCGAGAAGCAGGGCGTCGAGCTGGTGCTCCCGGTCGACGTCGTGGTCTCCCCGGGATTCCCGGACCTGAAGGCCAAGGCCGCCACCGAGCACACCGCCGTCGGCGCGGACGCGATGCCCGAGGGCCAGCTGGGCCTGGACATCGGCCCGAAGACCGGCGCCCTGTACGCAGCCAGGCTCGCCGACGCCGAGACCGTGTTCTGGAACGGTCCCATGGGCGTCTTCGAACACCCCGACTACGCCGAGGGCACCAAGGCGGTCGCCCAGGCCCTGGTCGACTCCAAGGGCTTCACCGTCGTCGGCGGCGGCGACTCCGCCGCCGCGGTGCGCACCCTCGGTTTCGACGAGAACGCATTCGGCCACATCTCGACCGGTGGTGGCGCCTCCCTCGAATACCTCGAGGGCAAGACGCTCCCCGGCCTCGCCGCACTGGAGGACTGACCCCGTATGACCACTCGCACGCCGCTGATGGCGGGCAACTGGAAGATGAACCTCAACCACCTCGAGGCCATCGCCCACGTCCAGAAGCTCGCCTTCGCCCTCGCCGACAAGGACTACGACGCCGTCGAGGTCACCGTCCTGCCGCCGTTCACCGACCTGCGCTCGGTGCAGACGCTGGTCGACGGCGACAAGCTCAAGATCAAGTACGGTGCCCAGGACCTCTCGGCGCACGACTCCGGCGCCTACACCGGCGAGATCTCCGGCTCGATGCTGGCCAAGCTGAAGTGCACGTACGTGGCCATCGGTCACTCCGAGCGCCGCCAGTACCACCACGAGACCGACGAGATCGTGAACGCCAAGGTCAAGGCCGCCTACAAGCACGGCCTGACCCCCATCCTGTGCGTCGGCGAGGAGCTCGACGTCCGCGAGGCGGACAACCACGTCACCCACACCCTCGCGCAGGTCGAGGGCGGTCTGAAGGACCTCCCGGCCGAGCAGGCCGAGTCCGTCGTGATCGCCTACGAGCCGGTCTGGGCGATCGGCACCGGCAAGGTCTGCGGTGCGCAGGACGCGCAGGAGGTCTGCGCGGCCATCCGCGGCAAGCTCGCCGAGCTGTACTCGCAGGAGCTGGCCGACAAGGTCCGCATCCAGTACGGCGGCTCCGTGAAGTCGGGCAACGTCGCCGAGATCATGGCGCAGGCCGACATCGACGGCGCCCTGGTCGGAGGTGCCTCGCTGGACGTCGACGAGTTCGTCAAGATCGTCCGCTTCCGCGACCAGTGAACCGGCCACCGGCCGGCAGTGGATCGGCCGGTGAGTAGGCGCTAGCGGCGATCCGTCGTACCCTTGCGGGGGCCGGGACTCCTTCACGAGTCCGGCCCCCGTCGTCCATCCAGTTCCGAGGAAGTTGGTCCAGCCGTGGTTTTGGGGTTCTCGATCGCCCTGATCGTCTTCAGCCTGCTGCTGATGCTGCTGGTGCTGATGCACAAGGGGAAGGGCGGCGGCCTCTCCGACATGTTCGGTGGCGGCATGCAGTCGTCCGTCGGCGGCTCCTCGGTCGCCGAGCGCAACCTCGACCGCATCACCGTGGTGATCGGTGTGCTCTGGTTCGCGTCCATCATCGTGCTCGGCATCCTGATGAAGGGCAACAGCTGATCGACGGAGTGCGCGCGAGCGCGTTTCGTGCGTAACGCCCCATGTTCGGTACGCGCCGCTGAGCGCGGCCTATCATGGGGCTTGCGTCTAGGTGTGGGGGCGGTAACTCCAATCACTGGACGCGCGTTGGGCCTTACGTAGACTGAGGCGCTCGCAGTGAGGCGAAACGCCGACTCGCTTCGCGGCACCATCACGCAGGGAGTTACACCGTGGCAAGTGGCAACGCGATCCGAGGAAGCCGGGTCGGGGCGGGGCCGATGGGCGAGGCCGAACGCGGCGAGTCAGCGCCGCGGCTGCGCATCTCCTTCTGGTGCTCCAACGGGCACGAGACGCAGCCCAGCTTCGCCAGTGACGCACAGGTGCCCGACAACTGGGACTGCCCGCGCTGCGGCTTCCCGGCCGGCCAGGACCGGGACAACCCCCCGGACCCGCCGCGCACCGAGCCCTACAAGACGCATCTGGCGTATGTGCGGGAGCGGCGCAGCGACGCGGACGGCGAGGCGATCCTCGCCGAGGCGCTCGCCAAGCTGCGGGGCGAGATCTGACGACCGGGTCCGGTCGGACATCGCAAGGTGTCCGGCCGGACCCGATGTCTTCTCCGTCCTGTCATCGCACCGTGCTGACACCAACACGTCAGCCGGACGTACCTGTAGTTGCGCCGCCGCTCAACTGATCAATTAGGTTGGATGCGGCAGCGGGGCAAGGTACGCAGCGGGACAGGCAGGAAAGAAGGCTGAAGTCGGATATGAACGCAGACGGCCGTTCCAGGCTCAATCAGACGCCCGAGTGGACCGCTCTGGCCAAGCACCGCGAGGAGCTCGCCGACACCGGTCTGCGGGAGCTGTTCGCCGGTGACCCCGGCCGGGGAAGCGGCTACACGCTCCAGGTCGGTGACCTTTACATCGACTACTCCAAGCACCTCGTCACCGACGAGACGCTGCGGCTGCTGCGCGAGCTGGCCGCCGCCACCGGCGTGTTCGGGCTGCGGGACGCGATGTTCCGCGGCGAGAAGATCAACACCACCGAGGACCGGGCGGTCCTGCACACCGCGCTGCGCGCCCCCCGGGACGCGGTGGTCGAGGTCGACGGCGAGAACGTCGTGCCCGGTGTGCACGCCGTCCTCGACCGGATGGCCGCGTTCGCCGACCGGATCCGCTCCGGCGAGTGGACCGGCCACACCGGCCGGCGCATCAAGAACGTCGTCAACATCGGCATCGGCGGCTCCGACCTCGG
>NZ_JBEOWS010000165.1:0-20655 GCF_040296125.1 Streptomyces sp. NPDC002265
GGCGCGTCGGCCACCGGACGGCACCGGCCCCGTGAAGGCGGCCGCGGTCTACCGGCGACCGCGGGCCGGGGCCGGGCCGAGCTTGGAACTCAGCACCGACAGAAAGGTCGGGAGCTTGGCCACCGCGGATTCGGGAACCGGGGTGACCTGGACCGTGTCCCGCACCACGTCCTGCACCACGAGCTTGTAGGCGCCGTCCTCCCGGACGAGTTCGGCGGCGTAGAGCAGTGTTTCCACCAGAGGTCCTTCGGTTGTGTCGTACGACGGGGTCAGGCGCCGTTGAGCCAGGTGTTCCAGGCCTTGGTGGCCAGCTCCTCGTCCGTGTCCGCGGCGAACAGGTGGTGGCCCAGCCAGATCGGCCAGTTCCAGGAGCTGCCGTTGAAGAACCGGTACAGCGCGTCCGGGCCCCGCAGGCCGAGGAAGTCGCGGTCCAGCCAGTCCACGACCACCTCCGTCGAGCCGCCGTCCGTGCCCGGGAGGTCGAGCGAGAGCCGGTCGCCGACGGCCGTGCCGTCGGCGAGGCCGAGGCGGCGGCGCAGCGCGGCGTAGTCGGCGGGGTCGTCGGTGCGCTCGGCGCGGGCGGCCTTGACGTAGACGGCGGGGCGGCCGGCGAAGTGCCTCAGGTACTCGGGCAGGGAGTGCTGGTAGAAGTCGACGTGCTTCTCGGCCGCGTCCGCCTTGGTGTCCCAGTGCTCGTCGACGACTCCCGTGTGCACCCAGTGGATCCCCATCCGCAGATGGCTGGTCCCGTCGTCGAGCGGCTCGATCCGGTAGGTGAGCGTGTTGGAGAACCCGTCGTCCATGGTCACCCGCACGGCGAAGTGGCTCGGCGGCTCCCAGGCCACGACGGTGCCGCCGGCCCGGGTGACCTTTCCGCCGACGCGCGGCTCGACCTCCATCGGGTACAGCCAGCCGAGGTTGCCGGCGCCGGTGGCGACCGCGTCCCAGACCTGTTCGGGCGTGGCGGGCAGGTCCTGTTCCCGGCGGACCTCGAACTCTCGGGCCATGGTCAGTTCTCCTTCGTCGTCGTTCAGGTGTCAGTAGGTGAGCGGAAGCGCGGTGAGCCGCCGTTGCAGCGGGTTGGGCCGCCAGTCGAGGACCGCGCCGTCGGCGAGCCGCAGGTGCGGGAGCCGGCGGATCAGCGTGCCGACGGCCACCTCCGCCTGGAGCTTGGCCAGCGGGCCGCCGAGGCAGAAGTGCGGGCCGTTGCCGAAGCTGAGGTTCCGGTTGCCGGGGCGGGTCAGGTCGAGCCGGTCGGGTTCCTCGAAGCGCTCGGGATCCCGGTTGGTCGCGGCGAGGAACAGGTAGGCCAGCTCGCCCTCGCGCAGCGTCCGCCCGCCGATCGCGACGTCCTCGGCGGCGACCCGGACGATCGCCTGGGTCGGTGTGTCGTAGCGGGCGAGTTCGTCCACGGCGATGCGGACCAGCGCCGGATCCTCACGCAGCCGGGCCAGCTGGTCGGGGTGGCGCAGCAGGGCGAGCATGCCGTTGCCGACCAGGTGGGTGGTGGTCTCGTCGCCCGCGGTGATCAGGACGAAGCAGGTGGCCAGCAGTTCGGAGTCGGTGAGCCGGTCGTCCTGTGCCTGGGTGGCGACCAGGGCGCTGATGAGGTCGTCGCCGGGGTCGGCCCGGCGCTGCCGGACGAGCCGGGCGAGGTACTCCTCGTACTGCTCGATCGCCGTCTCGGACTTGTCGATGTCCTCGCTGAGCCGGCCGAAGCGGTGGAACCAGCTCTTGACCTGCGGGATGTCCTCGGCGGGGATGCCGAAGAGCTCGCAGACGACGGACATCGGCAGCGGGGAGGCGACCGTCTCGAGCAGGTCCATGGACGGCCCGGCCTGGACGGCCCGGTCGATCAGCTGGTCGACGATCCGCTGGATGCCGTCGCGCAGCGCCTCGACGCGCCGGGCGGTGAAGGCGCGGTTGGCGAGTCTGCGCAGCCGGCCGTGGTCCGGCGGGTCGGTGTTGCTCATCACCCGGCCGAGCCGGTCGGTGAGCCGGCTGAAGGCCTTGAGGTCGCCGCCGAGCGCACTGTAGGCGCGGGTCATCCGGTCCCGGTCGTTGGACAGCCGCAGGTCGCCCAGGGCGGCCTCGACGTCGGCGTACCGGGTGAGGTACCAGATGCCCTGGGCGCTGCGGTGGACCGGGTCCTCGCGGCGCATGCGGGCGTAGAACGGGTACGGGTCCCGGCGGGCCTCGGGCGTGAGCAGGGCCGCGGCGAGGTCGTCGGACCGGGCGAGGCCCGCGCTGTCGCGGGCCTCGTCGGTGGTGTCGGTCGGAGTCACTGCGAGCCGCGCTACCGCTGGGCGTTCATGGCGTCGGCGAGGCTCCTGGGCCGCATGTCGGTCCAGTTCCGCTCGACGTACTCCAGGCAGGCGGCGTGGGTGTCGGGTCCGTGGACGACGTTCCAGCCGTCGGGGACGTCCGCGAACTGCGGCCACAGCGAGTGCTGGTTCTCGTCGTTGACGAGCACGAGGAAGGTGCCGTCCTGGTCCTCGAACGGGTTGGTCATGGGTCAGTCCTCCTGGTGGGTAAGGGTGGTGTCACCGGTGGCCTCGGCGAGGCGGGCGGCCAGGATCGGTCCGATCTGGGCCAGCGAGCCGGCTTCGGTCATCCGGTTGTGCCGGGTGGTGATCTCGTGCGATTCGATCCGGCCCGCGATGTACGGGCGCCAGGTCTCGGGCCCGGCGTCGTCCCCGTCGCGGTCGATCGTCGAGTTGAACAGCAGCAGGTCGCCGTCGAACCCGCCGGGGACGAAGTCGACCGCCAGCTTCGCGTTGTTGATCATGATGTGGACGATGACCTCGATCTGCTGCTCCGTCAGGCCCTGGAGCGCGCTGCCCCGCCGGTTCAGGACCTCGGCGACCTCGGCGTAGGTCAGCTCCCGGTCGCCCAGTTCGTCCGGGTCGACGTCGAGCACGCCGACGAGCACGTCCCGCTCGGTGGGCACGGGCGTCTCCTCGAACTGCACGTCCTTCACCGGGTAGGCGTCGAGGATGGCGAGCAGCGCGGTCCGCTCGCCGCGTGCCTGCAGCTCGCAGGCGATCGCGTGGGCGATCAGCCCGCCGGCGGACCAGCCGAGCAGCAGGTACGGGCCCTCGGACTGGATCTTGCGGATCTGGTCGGCGTAGTCGGCCGCCATCTCCTCTACGGACGTCGGCAGGGGTTCGGGGCGGCCGAGGCCCCGCGCCTGGATCGCGTAGACCGGGTGATCCGGACCGATGTGGTTCAGCAGCCCGCTGTACGACCAGCTGATGCCGCCGCCGGGGTGGATGCAGAACAGCGGTGTGCCGGTCCCGGTCGAACGCAGCGGCAGCACCACGTCCAGCGCGTCGTCGGGGTTGTCCATGACCAGGCGCTCGGTGAGACCGGCCACGGTCGGTGCCTCGAACAGCATGCGCAGGCCGAGCTCCAGGCCGAGGGTCTCGCGGACGCGGGAGGTCAGGCGGGCGGCCAGCAGCGAGTGCCCGCCCAGATCGAAGAAGTTGTCGTCGATGCGCACCTGTTCCCGTCCGAGGACCTCGGCGAAGAGGTCGCACAGCAGCTGCTCCCGCGGCGTCCGGGGGCCGCGGCCGGTGCCCGGCGCCCCGTACTCGGGGGCGGGCAGGGCGGCCCGGTCCAGCTTGCCGTTGGCGGTCAGCGGCAGCGCGTCCAGGGCGACGAACGCCGACGGGACCATGTAGTCGGGCAGTTCCCGGCGCAGCCGCCCGGACAGCTCGCCCGTCTCGGGCACGCCCTCGGGGGCGGGCACCAGGTAGGCCACAAGGCGCTTGTCGCCGGGCCGGTCCTCGCGGGCGACGACGGCCGCCTGGGCGACGCCCGGGCAGCTCGCGAGGATCGCCTCGATCTCGCCGGGCTCGATCCGCAGGCCGCGGAGCTTGACCTGGTGGTCGGTCCGGCCGGCGAACTCCAGTGTCCCCTCGGCCGGCCACCACGCCAGGTCACCGGTGCGGTACATCCGGCTCCCGGGCGGCCCGTACGGGTCGGCGGTGAAGCGCTCCGCCGTCAGGCCGGGGCGGCCGAGGTAGCCGCGGGCCACGCCCGTCCCCGCGAGGTACAGCTCGCCGACCAGGCCGGTGGGCACCGGCCGCAGACGGTCGTCGAGCACATAGGCGCGCATGTTCGCCATCGGTCCGCCGATCGGCACGGTCGCGGCGTTCTCGGGGAGGCCGTCCACCGAGTGGCAGGTGGCCAGGGTCGTGGCCTCGGTGGGCCCGTAGCCGTTGACCACCTCGACGTCGGGGCAGGCCTCCAGGACCCGGGCGACGGCGGCCGGGGAGACCACGTCACCGCCGGTCCACACCTCGCGCACCCCCGCGAGCAGGCCCGGCCGCTCCTCGGCGACGAGGCGGAACAGGCCGGCCGTCAGCCACAGTCCGGTCACCCCGTGCGTGCTGATCGTGTGCTGCAGCAGGTCGAGGTCGAGCCGCTCGGGCGGGGCGACCACGATCCGGCCGCCGTTGAGCAGCGGCACCCACAGCTCGTAGGTCGAGAGGTCGAAGGCGGTCGGGGAGTGCATCAGCACCCGCTCGTGTCCGCCGCCGTGGTACTCGGGGGTGAGCGCGAGGCCCACCACGTCGCGGTGGGTGACGGCCACCCCCTTCGGCCGGCCGGTCGAGCCGGAGGTGTACATCACGTACGCCAACTGATCCGAGCTGCACGGCACTTCGAGGTCGGACGCGTCGGGCTCACCCTCGGTCAGCGCGGTCAGCACGTCCTCGGTGAGCACCAGCGCGGCCCCGGCCTCCTCCAGGATCAGGTCGATCCGGGACTGCGGGAAGCGCGAGTCGAGGGGCGCGTAGGCGCCGCCCGCCTTGATGATCGCCAGCAGCGCCACGACGAGGTCGGCCGAGCGGTCCAGCAGCACCGCGACCGGTGTCTCCGGCCGTACGCCCCGGCGCACCAGGGCCCGCGCGAGACGGTTGGACCGCCGGTCGAGCTCCCGGTAGGTCAGCTCGGTGGCGCCCGCAACGACGGCCACCGCGTCCGGGGTGGCGCGCACCTGGCGGGCGAACAGCTCCGGCAGCGCGGCCTCCGGCAGCGCGAACGCGGCGCCGGTGGAGTCGGACAGCAGCCGTCGGCGTTCCTGGCCGGACATGATGTCGATCCCGCTGATCGGCCGGCCCGGGTCGGCGGCCGCCGCGCGCAGCAACCGTGCCCAGCGCTCGAACAGCAGCTCCACGGTGGCCGGTTCGAACAGGTCGGTGGCGTACTCCACCGCGCCGACCAGACCGTCGGGGCCGCCGTCCGGGCGGAACTGCTCGGCCAGGCTGAACGTCAGGTCGACCCGCGAGGTCCCGGTCGACGCCTCCAGGTGGGCGGTCTCCAGACCCGGCAGCGCGAACTCGCCCACCGGCGCGTTCTGCAGGGCCAGCATGATCTGGAACAGCGGGTGGTGCGACAGCGACCGGGCCGGGTTCACCACCTCGACCAGGTACTCGAACGGCACGTCCTGGTGGTCATACGCGGCGAGCGCCTTCTGCCGCACCCGGCCGAGCAGTTCGGCGAAGCCGGGGTCGCCACTGGTGTCGGTGCGCAGCACCAGGGTGTTGACGAAGAAGCCGACGAGCTCGTCCAGCGCCTGGTCGGTACGGCCCGCGATCGGGCTGCCGATCGGGATGTCGGTTCCGGCGCCGAGCCGGGTGAGCAGCGCGGCGAGACCCGCCTGGAGCACCATGAACATGCTGGCGCCGCGCGCGGCGGCCAGGTCCCGCAGCGCCTGGTGCAGTTCGGGGTCCAGCCGGACCACGACCCGGCTGCCCCGCTGGGAGGCAACCGGCGGCCGGGGCCGGTCGGCGGGCAGCTGCACCTGCTGCGGAATGCCCGCCAACTCCTGCTTCCAATAGCCCAGTTGCCGGGCGAACAGGCTGTCCGGGTCGGTGGTGTCGCCGAGGAGTTCGCGCTGCCACAGCGTGTAGTCGGCGTACTGCACCGGCAGCGGGGACCACTGCGGCTCCTCGCCGCGGCAGCGCGCCGTGTAGGCGGCCGCGAGGTCGCCGGAGAGCGGACCCATCGACCAGCCGTCGGCGGCGATGTGGTGCACCACGACCAGCAGCACGTGCCGGTCGGGCGCGAGCGCGTACAGCTCCGCCCGGACGGGCGGCTCGGCCGCCAGGTCGAAGCCACGCCGAGCCGTCTGCGCCAGCCGCTCGGCCAGCCGGCTCTCGTCGAGCTCGGTCACCGGCAGCTCCGGGCGCGCCTGCTCGGCGCTCAGCACCACCTGGTACGGCACGCCGTCCGTCTCGCGGAAGACGGTCCGCAGGCTCTCGTGCCGGGCGATCACGTCCGCCAGGGCCGCGTGCAGGGCCGGGCGGTCGAGCACGCCGGTCAGGCTCAGCGCGAGCGGCATGTTGTAGGTGGCGCTCGGCCCGTCCATCCGGTGCAGGAACCACAGGCGGCGCTGGGCGAAGGACAGCTCCACGCTCCCCCGACCGTCACGGCCGGGAGGTGCCCCGACGGTGTGCGGCCGGGCGGTCAGCGCGGGCCGCGCCGTGCCGGAACCGTCGAGGCGGGCCGCGAGTCCGGCCACGGTCGGCGTCTCGAACAGCGTCCGGACCTCGAGCTCCGCGCCGAGGGTCGCCCGGACGCGGGAGGCCAGGCGGGTCGCCAGCAGCGAGTGTCCGCCCAGGTCGAAGAAGCTGTCCTCGACGCCGACCTGGGCCAGGCCCAGCACCTCGGCGAACAGCCCGGCGAGGAGCTGTTCCTGCGGGGTGCGCGGGGCCCGCCCGGCTCCGGCCGGGCCGAGGTCGGGCGCGGGCAGCGCGCGGCGGTCGAGCTTGCCGCTGGCCGTCAGCGGCAGGGTCTCCAGCGCCACGAACGCCGACGGGATCAGGTAGTCGGGCAGCCGCCCGCGCAGCCAGGCGCGGAGTTCGCCGATGAGGGCACCGGTGCCCCGGCTGCCGGTCGGGCGGTTGGTCAGCGACGACAGCGGCCGGTCGGCGGTCCGGGCCGGCCGGTACGGCTCGACCGGGCGGCCGTGCTGCGCCCGCGGGTCGGCGAGGACGACGTCCACGGCGTCGGCCGCGCCGGCCGACCAGGTGACGCCCACCCAGCGGTCGAACTCCCGCCCGAGGGCCCAGAAGTCCTCCGGGTCGGGAAGGTCGCTCTCGTCCGGGCCGTGCAGCCGCTCCAGCAGCTCGGCGAGCGAGCCGTCGCCGTCGTGCACCGCGCGGGAGAGGGCGGCCTCGCGCAGCACCCGGCGGTTCGGCACCCCGCTGATCCGCAGCACGTCGGCGTGCGGCCGGGCGAGGAGTTCGCGCAGCTCGGCCAGTGAGGCGACCTGCCGCCCCCACTCCAGGTCGGCCGTCCGGTCCGGGTCCGCCGGGGCGGCCGGGGCCTTGTGCAGCGTCACGTCGTAGCGGTAGCGGGTCAGTTCGTTGTGGTGGTGGCCGCGCTTGACCTCCACGGCCACCGCGCCGATGTCCGTGCCGCGCTCCCGCAGGGCGGTGAAGAAGTCCGGGTCGACCAGGAGTTCCTTCTCCACCCGGACGGCCTGCTCCACCGCGCGGCGCACGGCCGCGAGGTCGCCGTCCGCAGCGGCCCGGTGCAGCTGGACCGCGGTGGCCAGCGGACGCAGCAGCCGCAGGTTGCGGACGTCGCCGACGAAGAGCGTGCCGCCGGGGGCGAGCAGCCGCATCAGCTTCCCGATCACGTCCGCGAGGTAGTCGGCGGACGGGAAGTACTGCACCACCGAGTTGATCACGATGGTGTCGAACCGCCCGGCGGGCAGGCCGTCGGTGTCGTGCGCCGGGCGGGTCTGCAGCACGACGCGCTCGGCCAGACCGTCCTGCCGGGCGACCTGCGCGCTCAGCGCGTCGACCGCGGTGGCGGAGAAGTCCGTCGCCCAGTAGGACTCGCAGTGCGGTGCGATCTGCGAGAGCAGCAGTCCGGTGCCGACACCGACCTCCAGCACCCGGCGGGGGCGCAGGGCCAGGATGCGGGCCACGGTGGCGTCCCGCCACTGGCGCATCTGCTCGACCGGGATGGGGCTGGCGTCGTAACTGCTGTTCCAGCCGACGAAGTTCTGGCCGAACCCGGCCTCCTCGGGGGTGATGGGCAGGGCGTCGTAGATGTCCTGCCACTCGCCCACGTGGTCCGCTTCCAGGTCGCTGTCGCGGGCGTCGTCCTGCTGCGGTACGACGTAGCCGACGAGCCGGTCGTCCTGGGCGAGGACGGCGGCCCGGGCGACGGCAGGGTGCTCGGCCAGGGCCGCCTCGACCTCGCCGGGCTCGATGCGGAAGCCGCGCACCTTCACCTGGTCGTCGGCACGGCCGACGTACTCCAGCTCGCCGTCACCCAGCCAGCGCACCAGGTCTCCGGTGCGGTACATGCGCTCACCGGTCCCGAACGGGCAGGCGACGAACCGTCCGGCGGTCAGACCCGTCCGGTTCAGGTAGCCGCGCGCCAGTCCCGCGCCCGCGACGTACAGCTCGCCCGCCACACCCGCGGGCACCGGCCGCAGCCGCTCGTCCAGCACATACACCCGGGTGTTGGCGATCGGACGGCCGATCGGCGGCACGCCCGTCCCCGGGGACAGCGGGGCGCTCATGGTCGCGCACACCGTCGTCTCGGTCGGGCCGTACGCGTTGATCAACCGGCGTCCGGGTGCCCAGCGGTCCACCAGTTCCGGCGGGCACGCCTCACCAGCCACCACCAGCGTCGACACCTGCACCGAGCCCTCCGGCACGGCGGCGAGGACGGACGGGGGCACGGTCACGTGGGTGACCGCGAGGTCCCGGTCGGCCAGCGCGGCCACCGGGTCCGCCGTCGGGGGCAGCACCAGGGCCGCGCCGCGCAGCAGGGCGGTGTAGATCTCCGACACCGAGGCGTCGAAGCTGGGCGAGGCGAACTGGAGCACCCGGCTGCCGGGTTCGATCGCGAAGCGCTCGATCTGCGCGGCGACCAGGCTCGCGACGCCGCCGTGGGCGACCACGACGCCCTTGGGGCGTCCGGTGGAGCCCGAGGTGTAGATCACGTAGGCCGGGTGCCGGACGTCGAGCGCGACCGCGGGATCGGTGTCCGGCCAGTCTCCCTCGCTCACCGTCGCCGGGTCGTCGACCACCACCATGGGCCGCGCGTCGTCCAGCATGAACGCGATCCGCGCCTGCGGATACGCCGGATCCACCGGCAGATACGCGGCCCCGGCCTTCAGCACACCCAGCACCGCCACCACGGACTCCACCGAACGCGGCAAAGCCACCGCCACGGTCCCCTCAGGACCGACCCCCCGCGCGATCAGCGCATGCGCGAACCGGTTCGCCCGCACATTGAGTTGACGGTACGTCAACTCGACCTCTCCGCTGACGAGCGCGACCGCGTCCGGGGTCGCCACCACCTGCGCCGCGAACGCCTGCGGCACCGGGACGGCCGCCACCTCGCGGGCGGTCGCGTTGCCCTGCTCCAGCAGACGGTGCCGCTCGTCGGCGTCGAGGAGCTCGATCCGGCCGATCGGCCGGTCCGGGTCGGCGGTGACCGTCTCCAGCAGGCGCGTCCAGCGCGCCGTGAGCGCCTCGACCGTCGGGCGGTCGAACAGGTCGGTGGCGTACTCCACCGCGCCGGCGATGCCCGCCGGGCTGCCGTCCGGGGCGAACTGTTCGACGAGGCTCACGCCGAGGTCGAACTTGGCGGTCCCGGTGGCCACCGCGTAGGTGCTGACGTCCAGGCCGGGCAGCGAGAACCGGCCCATCGGAGCGTTCTGCACGGCCAGGATGGTCTGGAACAGCGGGTGGTGGGACAGCGAGCGGGACGGGTTGAGCACCTCCACCAGGTGCTCGAACGGCACGTCCTGGTGCGCGTACGCCGACAGCGCCGTCTCCCGCACCCGCCCCAGCAGCTCGGCGAAGCTCGGGTCGCCGCTGGTGTCGGTGCGCAGCACCAGCGTGTTGATGAAGAACCCGACCAGATCGTCCAGCGCCTCGTCGGTACGCCCCGCGATCGGAGAGCCGATCGGGATGTCGGTACCCGCACCCAGCCGCGTGTACAGCGCCGCCAGCGCCGCCTGGAGCACCATGAACAGGCTCGCGCCCGACTTCCGGGCCAACTCCACCAGGGCGGTGTGCAGTTCGGGGCTCAGCTCCAGGCCGACGTGGTCCCCGCGCCAGCCGGCGACGGCCGGCCTCGGACGGTCGGCGGGCAGCTGGAGCAGCTCCGGCAGGCCTGACAACTGACGCTTCCAGTAGGCGAGTTGTTCCGCGAACCGGCTCTGCGGGTCGGTGGCGTCGCCGAGCAGTTCGCGCTGCCACAGCGTGTAGTCCGCGTACTGCACCGGCAGGGCCGGCCGGTGCGGCGCACGGCCCTCGCACCGGGCGGCGTACGCCTCGGCCAGGTCGCGGGCCAGCGGGCCGGTGGACCAGCCGTCACCGGCGATGTGGTGCATCACCAGCAGCAGCACGTGCTCGTCCGGCGCGAGTGCGAACAGCTCCGCCCGCAGGGGCGCTTCGGCCTCCAGATCGAAGGGACGTCGGGCGAACTCGGCGAGCCGCTCGAAGAGTTCGTTCTCCGACACCTCGGTCAGCCCCGCCCGGGGCCGGGCCTCGGCCGGGTCCAGGACGCGCTGGCACGGTACGCCGTCGGCCTCCGGGAAGACCGTCCGCAGACTCTCGTGCCGGGCCACCACGTCGGCCAGCGCCTCGTCCAGCGCCGCCCGGTCGAGCGTTCCGGTCAGCTGGAGCGCCAGCGGGATGTGGTAGGTCGCGGCGGCGGCGTCCATGCGGTGCAGGAACCAGAGCCGGCGCTGGGCGAAGGACAGCGGCACCGCTTCCGGCCGCTCGTGCGCGGTCAGCGCCGGGCGGGCGTGACCTGCCCCGGCCAGCGCCTCGGCCAGGCCCTCCACCGTGGGCGCCAGGAACAGCGCACGCAGCCCCAGCTCCACCCCGAGCACCGAACGCACCCGCGCGGTCAGCCGGGTGGCGAGCAGCGAGTGCCCGCCCAGGTCGAAGAAGTCGTCGTCGACCCCGACCCGTGGCACGCCCAGCACCTCGGCGAACAGCTCGCACAGGATCTGCTCCTGCGGGGTGCGCGGCGCCCGGCCTGCCTCGGCCGCGCCGGGGTCGGGGGCGGGCAGCGCCGCCCGGTCCAGCTTCCCGTTCGGCGTCAGCGGCAGCACGTCCAGCACCAGGAAGACGGCCGGCACCAGGTAGTCGGGCAGCCGGTCGCGCAGGTACGCCGTCAGCTCCGCCGGGCGCACCACCGTGCCGGGGCGCGCCGCGGCGTAGCCGACGAGCCGGTCGTCCCGGGCGAGGACGGCGGCCTGGGCGACGGCGGGGTGCTCGGCCAGGGCGGCCTCGACCTCACCGAGTTCGATGCGGAAGCCGCGCACCTTCACCTGGTCGTCGGCACGGCCGACGTACTCCAGGTCGCCGTCACCGCGCCTGCGTACCAGGTCACCCGTGCGGTACATGCGCGCACCCGCCGGGCCGAACGGGCAGGCCACGAACCGACCGGCGGTCAGGCCGGGCCGGTTCAGGTACCCGCGCGCCAGGCCGGGTCCCGCGACGTACAGCTCTCCCGTCACCCCGGGCGGCACGATCCGCAGCCGCTCGTCGAGGACGTACACCCCGAAGCCCGCGACCGACCGGCCGATCGGCGGCACGCCGGTCCCCGGGGACAGCGGGGCGCTCATGGTCGCGCACACCGTCGTCTCGGTCGGGCCGTACGCGTTGATCATCCGCCGGCCGGGCGCCCACCGGGCCACCAGCTCGGGCGCACAGGCCTCGCCCGCCACCACCAGCGTGGTGGCGGTGAGGTCGGCGCTCTCCACCGCGGTCAGGGCCGAGGGGGGAAGCGTCACATGGGTGATGCCGAGCCCGCGGTCGGTCAGGGCGTCCAGCGGGGCCTCGGCCGGGGCCAGCACGAGCGCGGCGCCGGTGAGCACCGCACTGCACAGGTCCCAGAAGGCCGCGTCGAAGCTGGGCGAGGCGAACTGCAGCACCCGGCTGCCGGGCGCCACGCCGAGCCGCTCGACCTGCGCCGCCACCAGACCCGACACACCGGCATGACTCACCACGACACCCTTGGGACGGCCGGTCGAGCCCGAGGTGTAGATCACGTAGGCCGGATGCCGGACGTCGAGCGCGACCGCGGGATCGGTGTCCGGCCAGTCTCCCTCGCTCACCGTCGCCGGGTCGTCGATCACCACCGTGGGCCGCGCGTCGTCCAGCATGAACGCGATCCGCGCCTGCGGATACGCCGGATCCACCGGCAGATACGCGGCCCCGGCCTTCAGCACGCCCAGCACCGCCACCACGGACTCCACCGAACGTGGCAAAGCCACCGCCACGGTCCCCTCAGGACCGACCCCCCGCGCGATCAGCGCATGCGCGAACCGGTTCGCCCGCACATCGAGTTGACGGTACGTCAACTCGACCTCTCCGCAGACGAGCGCGACCGCGTCCGGGGTCGCCACCACCTGCGCCGCGAACATCTCCGGCAGGCTCACCCCGGCCGCCCCGCCCTCGACGGCGGGCAGCAACTCGCGACGCTCCCCGTCGGACAGCAGGTCGATCCCGCCGATCGGCCGGTCGGGTTCGGCGGCGACCGCGGCCAGCAGCCTCGTCCACCGGGCGACCAGTGCCTCCACCGTCGGGCGGTCGAACAGGTCGGTGCTGTACTCGACGGCACCGCCGATCCCGGCCGGCGATCCGTCGGGCCCGTACTCCTCCGCGAATCCGAAGGTCAGGTCGAGCCGCGCGGTCCCGGTGCGCACGCTCACCCCGGAGACCCGCAGACCCGGCAGCTCGAAGTCGCCGCCCGGCGCGTTCTGCACGACCAGCCCGGTCTGGAACAGCGGGTGGTGGGACAGCGAGCGGGACGGATTGAGCACCTCCACCAGGTGCTCGAACGGCACGTCCTGGTGCGCGTACGCCGACAGCGCCGTCTCCCGCACCCGCCCCAGCAGCTCGGCGAACGTCGGATCACCACTCGTGTCGGTGCGCAGCACCAGCGTGTTGATGAAGAACCCGACCAGATCGTCCAGCGCCTCGTCGGTACGCCCCGCGACCGGGGAGCCGATCGGGATGTCGGTGCCCGCACCCAGCCGCGTGTACAGCGCCGCCAGCGCCGCCTGGAGCACCATGAACAGGGTCGCTCCCGAGCGGCGCGCCAACTCCACCAGCGTCGCGTGGAGTTCGCCGTCGATCCGGAGTTCCAGCAGGTCGCCGCCGTAGGACATGGCGGCCGGGCGCGGCCGGTCGGCGGGCAGCTGCAACTGCTCGGGCAGCCCGCCCAGCGCCTCGGTCCAGTGGGCGACCTGGCGGGCGAACACGCTCTCCGTGTCGTGCTCGTCGCCGAGGATCTCGTGCTGCCACAGGGTGTAGTCGCCGTATGTCACCGGCAGCGGCGGCCAGGCCGGCGCCCCGCCGCCCTGCCGGGTGGTGTAGGCGGTGGCCAGGTCACGGGCCAGCGGGCCCATGGACCAGCCGTCCCCGACGATGTGGTGCATGACCAGCAGCAGCACGTGCTCGTCCGGCGCGAGTGCGAACAGCTCCGCCCGCAGCGGTACTTCGCGGGTCAGGTCGAAGGCCCGGACCGCCGCCTCGCGCAGCAGCGCGGGGATCTCCGCCTCGTCGGCCGCGCGTACGGTCAACGGCACGGCGGCCTCGGTGGTGTCGAGCACCCGCTGGTACGGGACTCCGGCGGTGTGCGGGAAGACCGTGCGCAGGGTCTCGTGCCGGGCCACGACGTCCGCGAGCGCGGTGCTCAGCGCGGCCCGGTCGAGGTCGCCGGTCAGCCGCAGGGCGAGCGGCATGTGGTATGTGGCGCCGGGCGCCCCGAACTGCTGGAGGAACCAGAGCCTGCGCTGGGCGAACGACAGCGGCATCGGCTCGGGGCGGGGCCGGGGCACCAGGGCCTGCCGCGCGGTACCGGCGGCGTGCAGCCCGGCCGCGATCCCGGCGGGCGTCGGCGCCCGGAACAGGTTGCGCAGCTCCAGCTCGACCCCGAGGGTCGCCCGGACGCGCGAGACCAGGCGGGTGGCGAGCAGGGAGTGCCCGCCCAGGTCGAAGAAGTCGTCGTCGACCCCGACCCGTGGCACGCCGAGGACCTCGGCGAACAGCTCGCACAGGATCTGCTCCTGCGGCGTGCGCGGCGCCCGGCCTGCCGCCGTGGTCACCTGCTCGGGCGCGGGCAGCGCGGCCCGGTCCAGCTTCCCGTTCGGTGTCAGCGGCAGCGCGTCGAGCAGCACGAACGCGGACGGCACCAGATGGTCCGGCACCCGGTCGCGCAGGTACGCCGCCAGCGCCGCCGCGGTCGTCCCGGCCTGGGCCGGGGGGACGACGTACGCGACGAGCCGCTCCTGCCGGGCGAGCACCGCGACCTGGGCGACGCCCGGGTGCGCGGCCAGCTCGGCCTCGATCTCGCCCGGCTCGACCCGGAACCCGCGGATCTTCACCTGGTGGTCCACCCGGCCCGCGAACTCCAGCTCGCCGTCGGCGCGCCAGCGCACCAGGTCACCGGTGCGGTACATCGGCGCGCCGGCCGGACCGTAGGGGCTGGCGACGAACCGGGTGGCGGTGAGTCCGGGCCGGTTCAGGTAACCGCGGGCGAGTCCCGTCCCGGCGAGGTACAGCTCGCCCAGCACGCCGGGGGCGACCGGTCGCAGGGCCTTGTCCAGCACGTACGCCCGGCAGTTGGTGATCGGCACGCCGATCGGCACGGGCAGCGGGCAGTCGGCGGGGTCGGCCGGCAGCGGGTAGGCGGTGATCACATGGGTCTCGGCGGGGCCGTAGTGGTTGTGCAGCTCCCGGTCCGGTCGACGGGCCTGGAGGCGGCGTACGGCGGCGCCGAGGCGCATCGCCTCGCCGGCCTGCGCGACCATCCGCAGCCTCGGCAGTTCGAGACCGGCCTCCTCGGCGGCCTCGGCCAGCGCCTCGATCACCAGGTTGGGCGCGAACAGCTCCTCGACGCCGTGCCGGTCCAGCCAGCGGGCGAACAGCTCGGCGCTGCGGCGCTGTTCCTCGGTGGGCACCACGAGGGTCTTGCCGTACAGCAGCGCGGAGAGCGTCTCCTGCACCGAGACGTCGAAGCTGATCGCGGTGAACTGCGCGGTACGGGTGCCGGGTTCGCCGCCGACGGACCGGTGGTGCCAGGCCAGCAGGTTCAGCAGCCCGGCGGCGGGCATCACCACGGCCTTGGGGCGGCCGGTGGAACCCGAGGTGTAGATGACGTAGGCCGGGTGCCGCGGGTCCACGGGGACGGCCGGATCGTGCTCCGGCAGCTGCCCCTGCGGTGTGACGGCCGCGAGGTCGTCGAGCACCACGGCCGGCCGGGCGTCGTCCAGCATGTACGCGATACGGGCGGCCGGGTAGTCCGGGTCGACCGGCAGGTAGGCCGCGCCCGTCTTGAGCACCGCGAGGACGGCGACCACCAGCTCGGCGGAGCGCGGCAGCCGCAGGGCGACGACCCGCTCCGGCCCCACCCCGCGGGCGATCAGCGCGTGCGCCAGCCGGTTGGCCCTGCGGTTCAGCTCCCGGTAGGTCAGCACGGTGTCCTCGAACACCACCGCCGGGGCGTCCGGGGTCGCCCGGACCTGCGCCTCGAAGAGGGCGGGCAGGGTGGTGTCGGACACCTGGCGCGCGGTGTCGTTGCGTACGACCAGCAGCTCGTGCCGCTCCTCGGCGGTCAGGACGTCGATCCGGCTCAGCGGCCGGTCCGGCTCCGCGACCACCGACGCCAGCAGCCGCAGCCACCGGTCGGTCAGTGCCTCCACCGTGGCGGGGTCGAAGAGGTCGGTGCTGTACTCGACCCGCCCGACGATGCCCTCGGCCGGCCCGCCGGTGCCGCCGCGCTCCAGCAGGTGGAAGCCGAGGTCGAACATCGCCGTCGGTGTCCGCACCAGGACGATCTCGGTGCTCAGACCGCTCAGCGCGAACTCGGTGCGGGGCACGTTCTGGAGCGCGAGCAGCACCTGGAACAGCGGCTGACGGGCGAGCGACCGGGACGGGTTGAGGGCCTCCACGACGTGCTCGAACGGCAGGTCCTGGTGCGCGTACGCGGCCAGCGCGCGCTCGCGGACCCGGCCGAGCAGCTCGGCGAAGGTCGGGTCGCCCGAGGTGTCGGTGCGCAGCACCAGGGTGTTGACGAAGAAGCCGACGAGGTCGTCCAGGGCCTGGTCGGTGCGGCCGGCGATCAGGCTGCCGACCGGGATGTCCTCTCCTGCGCCGTGCTTGTCCAGCAGCGCCGCCAGGGCGGCCTGCAGCACCATGTAGACGCTGGCGCCGTGCTCCCGGCCCAACCGGACCAGACCGGCGTGCAGTTCGGCGTCCAGCTCGATCGCGAGGTGGCCGCCGGAGTAGGAGGGGGTCGCGGGGCGGGGGCGGTCGGCGGGGAGCCGGATCTGCTCCGGCAGGTCCGCCAACTGCTCGCACCAGTAGGCCTGCTGGCGGGCGAACAGGCTGTCCTGCCCGGCCGGATCGCCGAGCAGCTCGCGCTGCCACAGGGTGTAGTCGGCGTACTGCACGGGCAGCGGCGCCCACTGCGGTTCCTCGCCCCGGCGACGTGCCGCGTAGGCGGTGGCCAGGTCGGCGGCCAGCGGGCCCAGCGACCAGCCGTCACCGGCGATGTGGTGGATCACCAGGAGCAGCACGTGCTCGTCCGGTGCCGTCGCGAACAGCTCGGCGCGCAGCGGTGGTTCGGCGGCGAGGTCGAATCCACGGGCCGCGGCTCCCGTCAGCAGGTGCGGCAGGTCCGGCTCGTCGGCCGGGGCGACCGACAGCCTCGGGCGCGCTTCTTCGGTGGCCAGCACCCGCTGGTGGGGCACGCCGTCCGCGGCCGGGAAGACCGTGCGCAGGGTTTCGTGCCGGTCGACGACGTCGCCCAGCGCCGCTTCCAGCGCCGCCAGGTCCAGTGGTCCCGAGAGCCGCCACGCGAGCGGCATGTTGTAGACCGAGGCGGCGTCCTCCAGCTGGCGCAGGAACCACAGCCTCCGCTGGGCGGACGACAGCGGCACCCTCTCCCGGCCCTCGGCCGGGGGCGTCCCCACGGGCCGCTCCGCCCGCACCAGGGCGAGCCGTGCCCGGTCAGCGCCGCCCAGCCCGGCGGCCAGCGCGGCCACCGTCGGGGTGCGGAACAGGGTGTGCAGCGCCAGTTCGACGCCCAGGGTCGCTCGGACCCGGGCCACCAGCCGGGTGGCGAGCAGGGAGTGCCCGCCCAGGTCGAAGAAGCTGTCGTCGACGCCGACCTGCGACACGCCCAGCACCTCGGCGAACAGGCCGGCCAGCACCTGCTCCTGCGGGGTGTGCGGTGCCCGGCCGGCCTGTGTCCCGCCGGCCTCGGGCTCGGGCAGGGCGCGCCGGTCCAGCTTGCCGTTGGCGTTCAGCGGCAGGACGTCGAGGGGGACGAACGCGGCGGGCACCATGTAGTCGGGCAGCCGCTCGCGCAGGCGCGCCCGCAGGTCCTCCGGCCGGAGTTCCGCTCCGGTGGCGGGCACCACGTAGCCGACCAGGCGGGTGTCCCCGGTCCGGTCCTGGCGGACCGTCACGGCGGCCTGCGCGACCTGCGGGTGTTCCGCCAGTGCCGCCTCGATCTCGCCGAGCTCGATCCGGAAGCCGCGCACCTTGACCTGGTCGTCGGTACGGCCGAGGAACTCCAGGTTCCCGGCCGCGTCCCACCGCACCAGGTCACCGGTGCGGTACATCCTCGTGCCGGCCGGTCCGAACGGGTCCGCCACGAACCGTCCCGCGGTCAGCCCCGGCCGGTTCAGATAGCCGCGCGCCAGCCCGGCACCGGCGATGTACAGCTCACCCGGCACACCCGCGGGCACCGGTTGCAGCGCGGTGTCGAGCACGTGCAGCCGGGTGCCGCCGAGCGGCCGGCCGATCACCGGGCGCGGGCTCGACTCCAGCGACGCGGCGACCGAGTCCACCGTGCACTCGGACGGCCCGTAGTAATTCAGGCAGGTCACTCCGTCGGCCGCCCGCAACCGCTCCCACAGCTGCTCCGGAACGGCCTCCCCGCCCAGCCCGACCAGCGACGGACGCCATCGCGGGTCGTCCAACAGGCCGTTCGCGACGAGGACTTGCAGATAGGAGGGGGTGCCGCCGACCGTGTCCAGCCCGGCCCGCGCGGCGTAGTCGAGGTAGGCCTCCGGGTCGGACCAGGTCGCCTGGTCCAGGACGTGCAGCTCGTGGCCGGCGTACAGGGCGCACATCTGGTCGCAGGAGGCGTCGAACGACACGGACGTGGTCAGTCCCACGCGCAGCCGCTCCCCCGTCCGGAACATCAGCGGACCCTGGCTCGCGAACAGGTTGCGCAGGCCGCCGTGCGTCACCACCACGGCCTTGGGCCTGCCGGTGGAACCGGAGGTGTAGATGACGTAGACGGGGTGGTCCTGATCGACGGCCACCGCGGGGTCCGTCGCCGGGTACGCCGCCAGCAGGGCGGCCGTCGCCGGGTCGTCGGCCACCAGCCATCCGGCGGGACCCGCCTCCGGCAGCCTGCTGCGGGTGCGGGCGTCGGTCACCGTCAGGACCGGCCGGGCGTCGTCGAGCATGTACGCGATCCGGGCGGCCGGGTACTCCGGATCGACCGGGACGTACGCGGCGCCGCTCTTCAGCACCGCGAGGATCGTCACCACCAGCTCGGCCGACCTCGGCAGGGCCACCGCCACCAGCCGCTCCGGGCCCGCGCCCCGCGCGATCAGCGCGTGCGCCAGCCGGTTCGCCCGCGCGTCCAGCTCCGCGTACGTCAGCCGCGCCTCCGGCCCCACCAGTGCGAGGGCGTCCGGAGTCGCCCGCGCCTGGGCCCGGAACAGCTCCGGCAGACTCTCGGTGAAGGCCTGGGCCGCCGGGCCGGTACCGAGCGCCGTCAGCTCGTCGCGCTCCTCGGCGGTGAGCAGGCCGAACCGGCTGAGCCTGCGCTGCGGGTCGGCGACCACGGCGCGCAGCAGCCGCTCCCAGCGCTCCGTCATCGTCTCGACGGTGGCCGGGTCGTACAGGTCGCGGGTGTACTCGACGGACCCGTCGATCCCCGCCGGGGAGCCGTCCTGCGCGTGCCGCTCGGACATGGTGAAGATCAGGTCGAGCTTGGCGGTGGTCGACGCCGTCGGCACGTCGTCGACGCGCAGCCCGGGCGGCGCGAAGTCGGCCCGGGGGGCGTTCTGCAGCACCAGCATGACCTGGAACAGCGGATGGTGCGCCAGCGACCGGACCGGGTTGAGGGCCTCGACCAGGTACTCGAAGGGCAGGTCCTGGTGCGCGTACCCGGCCAGCGCGGTGTCCCGGACCCGGCCCAGCAGTTCGGCGAAGGTCGGGTCGCCCGAGGTGTCGGTACGGAAGACCAGGGTGTTGACGAAGTAGCCGACCAGCTCGTCCTGCGCCTGGTCGGTCCGGCCCGCGACCGGGCTGCCGACCGGGATGTCGTCGCCCGCGCCGAGCTTGCTCAGCAGCGCCGCGAGCCCTGCCTGGAGCACCATGAACAGACTGGTGCCGTGGGCGCGGGCGAGCTCGCGCAGCCCGCGGTGCAGTTCGGCGTCCAGCCCGGCGCGCACGGAGCCGCCCCGGTGCGAGGCGACCGCCGGGCGGGGCCGGTCACCGGGCAGCCGGAGCTGCTCGGGCAGTCCGGCCAGCGCCTTCGTCCAGTAGGCCGTCTGGCGGGCGAACAGGCTGTCCTCGTCGGCCCCGTCGCCGAGCAGCTCGTGCTGCCACAGGGTGTGGTCGGCGTACTGGACCGGCAGCGGAGCCCACTGCGGCTCCTCGCCGCGGCGGCGCGCCGTGTAGGCGGCGGTCAGATCCCGGGCGAGCGGGCCCAGCGACCAGCCGTCGCCGGCGATGTGGTGGAGCACCACCTGGAACACGTGCTCGTCCGCCGCCAGCTCGAACAGCTCGACACGCAGGGGCACATCGACCGCCAGGTCGAACCGGCGGGCCTTCGCCTCCGCCATCGCGGCCTGCAGCCCGGCCTCGGTGGCCCGGCTCACGAGCAGCCGCGGCCGGGCCGCCACGGCGTCCAGCACCCGCTGGTACGGCACGCCGTCCACCGCCGGGAAGACGGTGCGCAGGCTCTCGTGCCGGGCCACCACGTCCGCCACGGCGGCCTCCAGGGCCCGCCGGTCCAGTTCCCCGGACAGTCGCCAGGCCAGGGAGATGTGGTAGTTCGCGCTCGCGCCCTCCAGCTGGTGCAGGAACCACAGCCGCCGCTGCGCGAACGACAGCGGGATCGTCCCGGGACGCTCGCGCCGTGCCAGGGCGGTCTGCGCCGGTCCGGCCGCGGCCAGGGCGGCGGCCAGACCGGCCGGGGTCGGCGCCTCGAACAGGGTGCGCAGCGGCATCTCCACGCCGAGCGTCGCGCGGATCCGGGCGGCCAGGCGGGTGGCCAGCAGCGAGTGCCCGCCCAGGTCGAAGAAGCCGTCCTCGACGCCGGCCGACGCCACGCCCAGGACCTCGGCGAACAGCTCGCACAGGATCTGTTCCCGCGGGGTGCGCGGCGCGCGGGCGGTGGCCGCCGGGGAGAGGTCGGGGGCGGGCAGGGCCCGGTGGTCCAGTTTGCCGTTGGCGGTCAGCGGCAGCGCGTCCAGCACGACGAACGCCGAGGGCACCATGTACTCCGGCAGCCGCTCGCGCAGGTGCGCACGCAGTTCGGCCGGGCTCGGCGCGGTACCCGCGGCCGGCACCGGGTAGGCCAGTTCGTGGACGGCGGCCCGGGTCTGTTCCAGGGCGTCGAAGT